>RZYO01000187.1 GCA_009930325.1 Spirochaetia bacterium
TTTAGGGCTAATAACAATCATAAATTATGATGAGTATCAAAAAACTGAACAACAGAAAGGTCAACAGAAAGACCGCAGAAAGGTCACTAAGAAGAATGTTAATAATGTAAAGAATGATAATAATATAATTACTAGCGAATTAAAAAATTCGCAGGTGAATATAAATCCCCTTATAGAATTATTCAAAGAAACAAACTTAACTTATGAAGATATATTTAAAAATAAAACAGAAAGAAAGGTTTTAACTGAATATGTAGAAAAATTTGGATATGAAAAAACATATTCAATGGTTGAGTGGGCTATTAAAAACCAAGACCAATATTATACAGTGACTAAACCAACAGAATTAAAAAGAAACATAAACAAACTAATAATAAAATATAAAAATAATCCAACTAATCAAATAACAGAATTTTAATATGAACGAAATAACAAAACAACAAAAATGTATCAAGATGAGAAATAATATAAGTATCTGGATTGATGAAGAAGTAGCAGATAAGATTGAAGAATCATTAAAACAAGGCAACAGTGGTAGATTTATAAAAGTTGAGGGAAATTTATTAAATGTGGTTGATATTACAGGCATATATACTCCAAAAGCATTAGATGAATATACAAGAGAAAAAAATGGTGAGTGGAAATGTAAATATGGGAATTGGCATAAAAAAGGGCAAGAGTGTGAGTGTAATAATAATAAAAGAACTTCTGTTATATTTGACCAAGATATAAGAGAAATAAAAACAATAATAGAAAATGGAGTAGAAAAGGTGGTTTTATAGTTATCCACTTTTGTGTGGAAAAAAGGCTTGACAAATATATAAAATAGATATAAAATAGTGTTATAATAAACTAACAAACTAATAAAACAATATGAACAACAAAGACTTAACACCAATATTACACGAGGACTACATAGGAGAAGAAACAAGCATAAGCTTATCTCAAGAACAACTAGCATTGTTACTACCAATACTAGAAACAGAGATGAGCAGACTAGATACAAAAATAGAAAAAGCAGGATTTGGAAAAGATGTATGGGAAAATGAAAAAAACACAATCAATAGAATATACACAATCCTAGATGATGAATATTATGCAAAAGAATTCGTAGGAGATCCTGATGATACTTGGTTTGATGAGGGGGAGGAAGTTTTATAAACTAACAAAATTAAATAATAACAATATGTTTAAAGCAATTGGAGTGATACTAATATTAACAGGAATTTTCAGAGGGAGTTGGGGGCTATTACTAGTAGGAGTGTTGTTCCTGCTAATATAAGACAATATAACCTGTGGAAAACTAATAGACAATAATATAAAATTAACATATAATAGTGTTATAAGTAAATAATAAAACAATATGAACGAAAAACAAGCCATTATATACGCAAAAAGCGTAAATAGGCATAAAAGAAATGTGATTATAAGTAAAATAAAAAAGGTCGTGATCGGAATAATAATAACAGCTATCTTCCTTGCCATAGTAGGAATATCAGGAAGAGCAGATTATGAAGCAGAATTCTGTGGAGATATAAGAGGGATAGATGGAACTTATTACAAAACAACTAATCAAAATTGTAAATAACAATATGGAAAAAAATGACAAATTAAAACAAATAAAAGAACTTTTAAAGGATTACGATGAGAACGCAGTAAATGAATATGTAAACTATATTTATAAAATACATATAGATACAAATTCAAAAGGCGAACTAACAAGCCCTTGGGCTAGTAGAACAAGTGCTAAAAAATATGCTGATTACTTCAAGATAGTAAATAGAGAGGGATTATATTTTGATGGAATTCATATAACACTAAATAACAGGGGTATTCAGTATGACTACATAGCTTATAAAAATAAAATGTTATTAGCCTACCCTGAAACTAAAATTGATATTCAATTAGTTTATGAGGGTGATGATTTTCAAGTAGCAAAAGAAAGTGGAAATATTATATATCACCACACAATAGCAAGTCCTTTTCAAAGAAGTATAGATAAGATTATAGGTGGTTATTGCGTGATTATAAACAAAAGGGGTGAATTTATCACATTACTTTCAAAAGAGGAGTTTAATAATCACAGACAAATAGCTAAAACTAAATATATATGGGATCAATGGTATGGAGAAATGGCTTTTAAAACCTTATTCAAGAAAGCAATTAAAATACACTTTTCAGATATTTATGAAAATATTGAGAAAGAGGATAATAAGAATTATGACTTAGAAAACTTAAATGAAGTTGACTCAGGGGAAACAAAAATAAGAGAAAAAATAGGAAAAGACTTGGTTAAAATAAAAACAGTTGAGGAATTAAAAAAATACTATAATGATTTTAAAGGAACTTCTGAAAATACAGCTATATTTATGGAATTAGTAGCACAAAAACAATCTGAATTAAATTCAACAAAAACAGATGAAAATATATAATATACAACAACAAAGCCCTGAATGGTTTGAAATAAGAAAATTAAAAATGACAGCTAGTAAAGCACAGGCAATAGGAAATAATGGTCCTGGATTAAAAACTTATATAAAAGAATTGATTAAAGCTGGTTGTTTTGGAGAGGAAAAAGAAAGATATTCAAATTCTTATATGGATAATGGAAATGAATTAGAGCCACAAGCAAGATTAGTATATGAACTAGAAACAGGAAATAGCGTAGAACAGGTTGGATTTATTGAATATAATGAATATGTCGGGTGCTCCCCTGATGGACTTGTAGGCAAAGATGGTGGTATTGAAATAAAATGCCTAAGCGATTACGAATTTATGAATTTATTATCAGAAGATTTAAAGGTCGCTTCTGATTATGAGTGGCAGATTCAAATGAATTTATTAATAACAGGGAGAAAATGGTGGGATTATGTAGTATATAATCCGAACTTTAATCCTAGTATTCTAATAAAAAGAGTTGTTCCAGATCCTGAAAAAGTAAAAGGACTATTGGAGGGATTTGAAAAAGGAACAAACGAAATTAAAGAAATTATTAATAAATTAGAAAAATATAAATATAATAAAAAATAGAATGGAAGAAGAGCTTAAAAAAATAATATTTAATGAAAATAGAGTAAAAGCAAATAAATTAAAGATAGTAATAAGAGAAAGGTACGATTTATCACTTAGTCAATGGTTTAGGACTGTGGTAGAAAAAGAACTAAATAAATAATTAAACAATATGAGGGGAAATGCTTGTCAATATAAAATAATAAAAAGTATTCTCTTAAATAGAGGGTATATATCAAGAAGTAGAATGTTAGATAGAAAAATAAGTAGACTATCTAAATATATAAATGATTTAAGAAACGAGGGATATATCATAGACACGATCAGATATAAAAAACGAGTAAATAGAATATTTAGAAATAAAAATTGGGGTAGCTGTATATATATTCTAAAATGTCATAGCAACGGGAATTGGAACGAGAACTATAATAAACAAACAGAATATTTTATAAAAACAAATAAATTAAAAAACTCTAAATATTACACAAATGATTACCAAGAAGAAAATAAAACAATTTTATCTAGATAATGATTACGAGGGGTTGGAAAAAGAGATTTTAATCCAAGAACTAACAGAGGAAGAAAGAAAAGAAGTATTAGAATACATAAAAGACATAATTGAGAACGAGAAACCAAAGGTCGCAAAAATGTTCAAAGAAGTTTTTAAAGATGAAGTAAATGAGTTATTTATAATGGATGAGGAACAGCAAGAAATAACAGAAGATTTTAAAGCAGAAGTAGTGAAATCGTTAAATACAATAGAAAGAATTAAAAAAGAAGTATTTAAGATATTACAAGATCAACAATTGTTAGCAAATACTAATCCTGAAAGATTTTATGACCTAGCGATATTACTAGAACAGGAAATATTTATAATGAACAAATATATATCTATCCTTTCTACGAGATATCACAGGCGTATAATTGATTTAATGGCGAGATATGACTGTTCAAGAAAACAAGCAGAAGATAGAGCAATGGCAGAAAAAATATATTCAAATTATAAAATGCAAAACTTAAATATGGATTCTTTAAATGAACTTATATTACTTCTTAAAAAGAGAGGACAGATTAACTAAATAAATACAACATGGAAGAACAATTAAACAAAATAAAAGTAGAATTCTATGTAGGAGATACTGCTATGCTTAAAGATAATATACATCTAGAACTAGACAATGATAAAACAGAGCTAGTAAAAAGAATTTTCAAATTATTAGAAGAATTATTAAAAAATAAAAAAATTAAATAAATATATGAATAGAGAAAATATAGTTTCAATGGAAACTTACAAAGATAAAAGAACAGGAGAAACTAAAAAAGCATATCATACAATAGGTGAAGTAATTACTTTTCAATCA
>RZYO01000188.1 GCA_009930325.1 Spirochaetia bacterium
AAAGAATCCTACAAAGAGAGATTGAATAGATTAAAGGAAACATTTAATATAGAAAAACCATATGTAGCTGTTCCTTTTGATAATGAAGAGTCTGCAGCAGAGATGTACAATCTATTGAACTCCAAAGGATATGATGTAGAGAGAAAAAAAACAATATATATATATAAATAATACAACAATTGAAGAAATAGAAAATATATTTAAATTAATTAAGAAAGAAAAACTAAATAAGTTAAAAGAATATGTATATAATAATAAGTTCTTTTCAAACAATTTAGAAGTTGATTGGGTTGATAAAGAATCAGGAACTGCAGATTTAATATTACATTGGCCTGATGGTAATGGGAAAGTTGGTTTTACAATTAATAAAAATAATAATAATATAAAGGATATTAATATTATAAAATTACCAGACGAGTTCCAAGGAGTTAGTCATGGCAAAGCAATGATGGATATAAATCAAGAGATTAAATATTATATTGGTCCTGAAATAAAAAGAAAGCTCTTTTAATTATAAAAAAAATAGAATAAATAAAGGTGATTGAATGACTCAAATTTTTAATGAAAAATGGATTGTCTCTTCTGAAACATACTTTAAAGAAGAAGTTAATCAAGATACACAAGAAAAGAATTTATACTTAATTTCAAAAATAATACCTAAAAATATACCTTCAAGGAACAAAATACTCTATGAGAATAAATCAATTTCAAAGAATTTTATACCAGGATTAATAGGTAAACCATTATTACATCAACATAAAAATAATGATGATGTGTTACCAAAAGGTTCTTGGATAGAAAGCTGGGAAGATGATGAGTTCGCATATGGTAAAGCTCTTGTATATAATACAGAATATAATAAAGATTATATTGAGTATTTGCAAGCAGCACAAAGAAATAAACAGCCAGTTTATGTTTCTTTACAAGTTTCTGGAGAAGCTGATACTAAAGAAAGTGATGATGGAAATAATTATACAGAATGTAAAATTAGTGATGTTATTGAAGTATCAACAGTTTTAACTCCTGGGTTTTTAGGAGCTAAAGCGTCTTTGGAATACTTTGCTGAAAGCTTAAATAAGGAAGAAAATAAATTATTTGAGAAATTAAATGGAGAAAGAAAAGTTGAAAAAAGTTTATTTGAAAAGCTTAAAGAAATTGGAAAATAAATTTATTTAAATACTTGAAAAGTTATTATATATTTAATAATTACATTTATTTTTTGTAATTATATAATACTTTTATTTAGGAGGAATCAATAATGAATTCAGAAAAAGAGTTTATCGAACAATACAAGAAAGATATTGCTGAGTCAATCAAATTCAAAGAAGAGATTGAAGACAAAGTAAAATCTTTAAAAGAACAAGCTGATGAACTTGATGATAAATTAGCAAATGTTGATTCTAAGGTTGAAGAAAATGAAGCAGGTACTGGTACACTTGTAGACATTGTAGAAGAATTGCAAAAACAAATTTCAGAACTTTCTGCTAGATTGTCTATTTTAGAGACTTCAACTGGAGAGGAAGATTTATCTGATAGTGAAGTAACAGAATCAACTGAAGAAGATGAAGAAAAAAAGTCTGAATCAACTGAAGTAGATGATGAAGAGAAGAAAAAAGAAGAATCTGTTGAAGATGATGAAGAAATAAAAAAGACAACTGATGGTGCTATTGAAGAAGATGAAGAAGAAGATGAAATGAAAGAAAATTTCATGGGTACTTCAATGAAATTCAAAGAAACATATAGTGGTGACAATTTTAAGTTTTTATAATGGAGGAATAATTTATGAAAAAATTTGAAAATTATACAAGACAAATGATTCCTATGTCAGCAGTTGAAAATAAAAGTTCAGCTTTTAGTTCAAGTAAAGACTTAGGATCAGAAGTAATGAAAGCATTTAAGGAATCTTACGAGAAAGGTAATGTTTCTAAAGAATTAAAAACATATGTTGAAAAATTATCTTTATTCAAAGAAGATAATACAATGGCTAATTCAACAGGCTTCACAGCTACTAAATTAGCTAAATTCATTTGGAGTAAATCTTATGATAAATTTCAAAAATATTATGATATGTCAATCATGTACACTCCAGCAATGCTTGGAATACCAGAAGGTGCAGGAGCTTATCAAATTCCTAAAATCGAAGGTGGAGATGCAGCTACTGTTGAAGATGGTGGAATTGTTCCAATGACAGATCCAGCTAAAGATAGTGTTACATTAACAACTAGTGAATATGCAATCGGAACTAACATAACAAGAAGAACAAAACTTAGAGCAGCAGGTTTATTTGATAGAATCTTAGAACAAATGTCTAAAGGTGTACATAGAAAAATCTGTTCAGATATTGCTAATGGTATGGTTACATCAGCTCCAGCAGCAACTGTAATAGATTCTAATATCTCATATGCAACAATCTCACAAGCAAAGAAAGTTATAAGACAAGCAGTTTCATCAACAACAGGTGCTTTACTTGGTCTTGAACCTAATAGTCTTATATTATCTTCTGATGGTATGTATTATTTAGAGAATTCAAGTATTTATATCCAAGCAGTAACACAAGGACAAAGAAATGTTCCTGGTAAAGAATTTGATAACAAATATCCAATCTTTGCTGACTTAGATGTTGTAACATTTGATTTAATTAGTACAACTAAAAATGCAAAAGTTGTACATGCTCTTGTTATTGATAGAGATAACTTTTTCGGTGTATTACTTGAAACAAATCTTGAAACATTCCAAGGAAGACTTCCAGGTAAAACTTCAGAAGAAATCATAATGGCAATGGATGCAGGTTTCGTAGCTCTTGCTTCACAAGCAGCTGTTTGTATTACAGCAGCTTAAATAGGATAGAATAACTTCTATTCTATTTTAAAATATTATAAAAAAAATAGAACATAATTGGAGGAATAAATTATGGGTGCAACAACATTTACATTAACAAGTGCAAATATAACAAAGATCGTACAAGAATATGCAGGATTATATTGTTATGAATTAACAGTAGAAGGAGTTTCTACAGCTGATATTATAATTACTTCAGGACTTGGAGTTGGAGAAATCCACATGGCTGTAATACAGAATAGAGAAGCTACAACAAATGCTCCTGTATATTATACTATTGACGGAACTGACAAAAGTAAAATAACATTAGGTAATGATACAGTTGGTGCAATATCTGATAAAGATATCAGAATGTTAGTTTGGTTTACAAAATAAAGGAGTGATATAAAATGGCAGCAACATTCACAGTAGTAGGAAGAGGAACTGCAACATTACCAGCTTCTTTACCAGCAACTTATGCTTCTCTTGAAGTAGCATTTGCAGGTTTAGTAGTTGCAACAGATGTTGTATTATTAACAAAAGTTCATACAGCACCACAATCAAAATCTGACACTTTAGATAATAATTTTACTGTTCAAGTTGTAAAAGCAGCAGGCAAGTTTACAATTTATGCAGACAGAACAGAGACACCATCAGTAAAATATGATTATATAGTTGTTAGAGAATCTTAGATAGAATAGTTCCAACTATTCTATTCTTTAATATTTAAATGGAGGAAGAGAATATATGAAAATAAAAGTAAAATTAAAAGCTGATTCTTTAAGACAATTTCTTCCTGTTAGATTTGCAGACGGTATCACCAAAGAATGGACAACTTTTGATTCATTAAATAAAGATATTGGAATATATGTAAATAATAGAACAGACTTAGATGTTGAATACATTGAAGAAACTAAAGAAAAAATAATAATTGATAATAAAATTGAAGAAACAATAAAAGATAATTTCATTGAAGAGACTGTAATTGATAATGAAATTAAAGAAGATGTTGTATTTAAAAAGAAAAATAAAAATAAAAAAAAGTGATGGAAAATGACAGATATATTAATCAATCAGGAAGATAATGAGAGAAGAAAATTCTCAGGAAATCAAGTTGTTACTTCTGTCAATACTTCAGATATACTAAACTCAACTTCTCTAAAAAGTGTATCTGCAGCTTTAACTTTAACAGTTGGTGCAGCAGGTACAACAGGAAGATTAAAATTAGAATATTCATCAATTGCAGATGCTATTGGTGGTTCAATTGGTTTCTATGAAAGTTCTGATAGTTATGATACATCTGTTGCAATGACTGGAGGTACAACACTTTTACAAGAAAAAAAGTTTATTAAACATAAAGAGTTGACAGATAGATATGCAGATCTGTCTGATGGAGAATACTCCATAGATTATAAAGAAGGAGTTCTTTATTATAAGAAAGCTGATGCAGGAACTGCAGTTACTATTACATATAAAAGTTTTGTTAGGAAATTGGATGTTTCTGGAGCGACA
>RZYO01000189.1 GCA_009930325.1 Spirochaetia bacterium
TAGTATTACAATCAGGAACTTTCTCTAAAACTATTACTTTAGGTGGTACTGCTACCTAGTAGTTTTAACTAAATACTAATTAAAGTATATTGGTATAGTAATACCCTTGCTTTTATAACTATAGAATGTTATATTTGCAAGGGTATTTTAAATTAAAGATTATGAGTACATACAGAGAAATTGTTTATATGGTATTAGACCAAGCTAAAATGAAGGTAGATGATAATCACCTCGAAGCTGAACATATAGTAGCTATAATTAATAAGTATAGAGCTAGTTTACTTAAAAATAAATATGGGGGGCAAGTAAAAAAAGTTATTCCTCCTGCTTATTATCAAACATTAGCAGTAGAAGTAGATCCGACAACTAGAAAATCTTTAAAACGTATTCCTCAATTATTAGATTTAGATGGTATGAATTTAGTTACCACTATAGACGCTGTAAATGTACTTAATACTTTTAAAATAACTTTAGTATCCCCAGATAGATTTCAATATTTAGGTCATAATAGGTATTTATCTACTATTTTATATGGGACTGTTACTTTAGATAATTATCTTAAAGTAAAATATTCGGGCACTATACCAAGTAATTTTCTTATCAGCGGGTTGTTAGAAAATCCTATGAATATAATTGAATTTAATGATTTAGAAATATCAGATCCTTTGGATTTAGAGTTTCCTATGGATGAAGGTCTAATGATGGATTTAATGGCAGCTACATTAAAAGAAGTGGCGGGTATAAGAGTATTTCCGGAGATAGATAAAAATAATGCTCGGGAAGAAAATTTAACAAGTAATTAGTATGAAAGAACATTCTCCACACAGAAAAGCATTTATGAAAAATCCTACGGGAAAACATTATTACCCGAAGACTATTCCTAAGAGAACCTTTTATAAGTATTATAATTCTATTAAACCTAAAGTAGCTAATTATGTAGTCGGGGAATTATTATATTTTGATATTTTAAATAGGGTTAATCTTGAAATAGAAGAATTATTGCTACAAGGAAATATTGTTAAATTACCTTCTGTATTTGGAGAACTTTCTATTCGTATGAAAATATTAAAAGTAGGGATTAAAGATGGTAAGCTTTTCAATAAAAAGCCTATTGATTGGGAAAATACTTTAAAGCTATGGTACGAAGATGAGGAAGCTGCTAAATCTAAGAAATTAGTGAAGATAGAAACAGATGTTTCGTATAGATTATATTATCCCAAAATAAGAGCTAAGTATAAAAATAAATCTTGTATTTCAATGCGAAGTAATCGACACTTTCGTGCCAGAATGACTGATAGAATTTGTAATACGGATTTTCAATGTTTTAAAATAAGAAGTAATGGCGACTAGATATACAAGTATACAAGTTATATTAGATAGAATACTAAGGGATTCTTTATTTACAGGTCTAACTTA
This sequence comes from Spirochaetia bacterium, assembly GCA_009930325.1. Lineage (GTDB taxonomy): Bacteria > Spirochaetota > Spirochaetia > Sphaerochaetales > Sphaerochaetaceae > Pleomorphochaeta. Next base: position 1,417 of record RZYO01000189.1, read on the forward strand.
CGAAGCTGTATTAGACTACTATTTAGATTTTTTAGATATAGTAATGATACCTGATATGTTTCAAGAAAAAATGGCAATAATTCCTATAACTAATTATAGAGGAGCTTTGCCGGATGATTTTTTTATGTTACAACAATTACTGTTAGACGGTAAAGCTTCCCGAGAAGCTACGGATACTTTCCATAATTTTTACAACGAATTATCGGAATACTTAGATAATAAATCTTCCAGTGTTACTACTAATCCTTGCACACATAAAATAGAAAATAATTATATTTATACCTCAATGAAAGAAGGAGAAGCTCAAGTAAGTTATTATGCAGTTCCGACAATAAATGGAGAAATAGCTGTGCCTTCCGAAGGTACTTTTTTAAGAGCTTTTCAGAGATATGTAGAAGTAGAATTTATGCGTATATTATTCCGAAATAGTAAAATTAATAGAGCTGTTTTAGATCATGCTGAGCAACAATATTTCTGGGCAGTAGGGGCATACGAAACTTCTTCGAGACGATTAGATTTATCGAGAGCAGAATCTTTTTTTAACGCACACACCTCATTAATATCCTCTAAATCTAATTTTTATGAACGCTTTAAAAAATTAGGAGGTAAGTAATGGAACATAAACAAGCGCAATTTATACCAAGAGGTATGAATAAAGATTTATCAATAAGTAAATTTAATCCTGAATTTAGTTATGATAATAAAAATATCAGAATTACTTCGAGAGACGATAATTCATTACTATCTATACAGAATGAAAAGGGTAATACTTTAATAAATTTACCCGAAATTAAAGGCACTTGTATAGGATATGCTTATATAAATGATTATATTGTTCTATTTACTACACAGAATTCTCCTAAATTAGATAGAATTTATCGTATAACCAATCTTACTACTGTTAATTTACTAGCTGAGATGGATTTAAAATTCTCAGAAGAAAACCCTTTAACTACTAGTACATTATACGAAACAGCTACTGTGCAAAAAGTTTATTTTGTAGATGGTATAAATCAACCTAGAGTTATTAATATTACCTCTAATTCACAACCAACGTTCCCTGAAGGATATGATTTTGCGCCCGTTTTACAACATAATCATTCTGTATCTATTAATAAAAATTTATTAGGTGGGGTATTCGCAGCGGGTACTATACAATATGCTTGTACTTATTTTAACAAGTTTGGGGCAGAAACTGGAATATTTTATTTAAGTAGTTTATATTATTTATCAGAGAGTGATAGGGCGTTAGCTCCAGATGAAATATCGGCTAATAGTTTTAAAATAACTTTATCATCTTTAGATACTAATTATGATTATGTTAGGATATACTCCATTCAAAAAAGTTCATTCAATAGTACTCCAGTAGTAAAAGTAGTGGGAGATTTTGAAGTTACTGCTGGAGAAGTAGTTCTTATAGATACCGGTTCTGTAGGATATGAAATAGATCCTTATATTTTATTATACATAGGGTCAGAAGAACTTATTCTTAAAGATTTTGCAATAAAAGATAATACTTTTTTAGGAGCAAATATAACTTTATCAAGAATTTCTAATTTAAGCACTTTAAATTTAGGAAATTTAGCGTCTAATATTACTTGGAATTATCGTACAAGTATACCTATAGAACAATTATCCGATGCTAATAATGTAGGATATACTTATAAGCCTTATTCTTTAAACTTATCTAAAGATTCTATATCTCATTATAAAAGAGGTCAATACTATAGATTTGGTATTCAGGCGCAGCATAAGACTGGCAAATGGAGCGAACCGTTATATTTAGGGGATGATATAGAGTGTCCTTTAAGTTATCTTACTAATTATAATTTAGAGAATAAAAGAGTAGACTTACTTTTAAATAAAGCGGAATTAACGCTATCTCCTGTAAATGCTAATAAATTATTATCAGCTGGTTATGTTAAGGTAAGGCCTGTAATGGTATACCCAGAATTACAGGATAGGATTGTATTAGCGCAAGGAGTTGCTTCAAATACTGTAGCATTTAACCATTTACGTACGGAAAATGCTCCTTTTGCAATGACTGATTATATATTCAGACCTACCTGGCGGAATAAAAATCCACTACATTATGTATACCCATTGGATCCAAACGAATTTTATAATCTAACACCTTATTCTTTGGCAAACAATGGTCACTTATTAGTAGCTAGTGGAGATTTAAAACCGGGTATTTTCGCAGAATCTGGTTATGTAAAAGATAAAGTTGCTGTTGATAATACTTCATCAGCTCCTTATCAAATTTTTATGGATGAAAATATTTTAAATATTTATAGTCCGGATATAGAATATACTTCTAATTTAAAAGCTCTTCTAGCTAACGATGTTTACTGTCAAATTGTAGGACTAGCTAATTTAACAAGCTCTTCTACTTCTTTTGCATATGATTATGAAGGGGGTTTTAAACAAGCATATAATAGAATAAATTTAGGTAATTATAATATTTTGATGGGTAATTATGATTATTTATTAGCTGGTATTCAACATAATGATTATATATTTAAACCCTCGCCATTATATACAGGAGAACTTAAACCAGAGGTATTATTTAATAAGTCCAGTTTTAAATTATATAGTGCTTTTAATACTATATTCGAGGACCATGATTTATTAAAATATGATATTTTTAGGGGAACATATATTGATAGAAATGATGAAACTTCTGTAATTCCTTATAATAGTAATCCTTTTGATTTTTATGGAAGTACTTTAATAAGTAATATAATTGATGAAACTTTAATACATAATTATGATAGTACTCCAGCTAAACCAACTTCTACAAGATTAGCTTATAAAGGTAATAGTTCAGTAATAGTAGCTTTAAAAGACGGTACTAATATAAGTAAAGCTTTCCCTAGTTTTATAGATTCGGGTGGATTCTCGTTACT
>RZYO01000190.1 GCA_009930325.1 Spirochaetia bacterium
GAAGTGCGACTTATAATCTTGCAGTTAATACAATTGATGGAAATAATGGAGTAACTGTATATGAATATGACCCATAAATAAAAAGAGGAAGAATATGAGTAAGATAGATATTATAATTCCAGCGTTTAAGGCGCAAGACACCATATTAAGAACTTTAAGTAGTATTGCTATGCAATCTATTAAAGATAAACTTAGAGTTACTATTGTTAATGATAATGATGGGATTGGTTATAAGAAGTTCGTTGATATGTTTAAGGACTTTATTGATATTCAAGAAATCAATATGGACGAGAATGGTGGTCCTGGTGTTGCAAGGCAATACGGAATAGATAACACAGATTATACTTATTTTACTTGTATTGATGCAGACGATACCTTTGCAAATGCTTTTGCTTTAGAATTATTATTAAAACACATAGAAGAAGATAAAACTTATCATACTGTGATAGGTGGATTTATTGAGCAACACGAAAACTTACAAATGATAGGACATCAACAAGATATGGTATGGATGTTTGGTAAACTCTACACTAGAAGTTTCATAAATAAATACGGTATTAGATTTAATGAAACCAGAGCAAACGAGGACAATGGGTTTAATACTTGGTTGAGATTAGTATCTTCAGACACAGAAAAGGTTAAGTTTATTCAAGATGTGGTCTATTTCTGGCATCATAAAGAAGATAGTATTACAAGAATTAATAATTGCCAATATTCTTATGACCAAAGCTTTGTAGGTTATACTGATAATATGATTTATGCAATACAGAATGCTAAGAAATCTAAACCATTTAATAGTTATATAGATATGTGGGCTATTCAGACAATGGCACAGTTATATATTTATTATTACCAAACAGTAAAGAGAGATAAAAGATTTATTGAACAGAATTACAGTTATTGTAAGAAGTATTATACAGAGGTTTTTAAACATTATAACAATACAATGACTAAGGATAATATAGAACCAATATTTAGTGAGGTTTTATCTCAACAAGCACCGAATATGCGAGATTTAGTTGCTGAAAAGACGATTTATCAATTTATAGAGCAATTAAAAAAAGATACTGAGGAAGTTAAAGAATGAAGTTCAGCATAATAACCCCTACCCACAATACTAAGTATTTAAAAGAGTTAGAGTTATCTATTCTTGCCCAGACTTATGAAAACTGGGAATGGGTTATCTTACTTAACAACGGTGCAAATTACCAAGCAACCGACCCAAGAATTAAAGTTCATAAATTACCTTTTAAATCAGACAAGATTGGCGAAATCAAGAATTATGCTTTTAATAAAGGACAAGGCGATATCTTAGTTGAAGTAGACCACGATGACCTGTTAACCCCTGATTGCTTAGAGGAATTATCTAAAGCATATCAAGATAAAGAAATAGGTTTTGTGTATTCAGACAATGCAAAGCTTGGAAAATTTATTCCATATCATGAATGTTATGGGTGGACTTATAAAAAATATAAATTTCAAAATCAAGAATTATTTAGTATGAATACTCAACCGTTATACCCAGGACGTTTTGGTTATATTTGGTATGCTCCTGACCATGTTAGAAGTTGGAGAACTTCAGTCTATAAAGAAGTTGGTGGACATAATAAAGACTTAAGTGTTTGTGATGACTTAGATTTAATGCATAGGACATATTTAATTACAAAATTTAAACATATACAAAAAACATTATATATTTATAGAATTGATGGAAACAATAGTTGGTTAAAAAGAAATAAATTAATACAATCTGAAACACGTAGATTATATAAACAAAATATTATGAGTTTAGCTAAAAGATATTGTGAATTAAATAAATTAAAGATGATTGATTTATGCGGTGGTTTTAATAAACCACAAGGATTCATTTCAATAGATTTAGAAAACGGAGATATTCAAGCAGATTTAAATAAAGGAATTCCACTTCCTGATAATTCATGTGGAATAGTTAGAGCATTTGATGCATTAGAACATTTAGAAAATAAACAAAATATTATGAAAGAGATTCATAGAGTACTTGCTCCTGGTGGATTATTAATTAGTATGACTCCAAGTACTGATGGAAGAGGAGCATTTCAAGACCCAACACATATTAGTTTTTGGAATCAAAATAGTTTTTGGTATTGGATCAGACCTAACTTAATGAAGTATATTCAAAATAAAAATATTAAATTTAGAGAATGTAGATTAGAAACAAAATTTCCAACAGATTGGCATAAAGAAAATAATATCTCATATGTTTTTGCTGACTTGGAGGCGATTAAATAAATGGAGAATGTTACAATGAGTAAAGATAGAATTTCATACAGGGAATTATATGAGTTGATTGATAAACAAAATGGGATTATGAATAATCATATGCAAAATGTATATTCAAAAATAGATAATATGAATACTAAAGTTGATTTTTTAACTGAAAAAACTGAAAAAATACATGTCCAAGTTGTTAGAACAAATGGACGTGTTGATGGTTGCGAAAATTGGCAAAATCAAATGGACAAAATTGTTGATGAAATTAAAAAGAAAAATATAGAACAAGATAATTCTGATAATAAAACAAAAGAAGATGTATGGAAAATGAGATTAAGAATCGCACAAATTGTTGCATTGGTTATATTTATATTTTATTTAACAACTGGAATTTTACTTCCAATATTTTAAGGGTGAAAAAAGATGTCTACAATAAACGAAAAATTAAATGATATTGTAACAAGATATAGTCTTGATTATAAAGATGAACTTGTTAGAGAAGCGATTCAATTCGCAAGACAAGAGATAGTAAGAACTGCTTTTGAAAAAGTAGAGAAAGAAGTTAGAACAGATAATAATAATAATATTTTTATTGATAATTTTGTTGCTGATTCTTCTTTTTCATATGTAGTAAATAATGATGATGTTGTGTTATTTCATTATTCAACAACAAATAATGTTTTTGATGAAGAGAATTTATCAGATCACATTGAAGAGATTGTCTTTGATTATCCAACAGGTAAAACCATTGTTAAAATGGATGCACAATACCCTCAAAATGGCTATAAATTAAAGGTTATATATTATAGAATTAATGACAAGTATTCAAATCTTGTTGCTGATATAAAACAATTAGAAACAAATTATATCTACCTATATTTATTAGAGACTTTAGATAAATATAAACTACAAAGAGGAATTACAAACCCAGGAATTAATTCTATTAGTTTAGAATATAATAAAAGTGTAATCACAGAATTTAAACAAGAACTACAAGATAGAACAACAACATTAATTTCAAAAATAAGACCACTTTATATTAGAAAGGTTAATATTAACAAGGAGTATTAATTATGAAATCAATTATAGTATACGAAAATAAAACAATAGAATATTTACCAAAACTCTATGCAAATGAATTCGGTCAAGAAATACATTTTCATATTGTTGATGAAGATAATAATGTACAAGATTTAACAGGATTTACTGTTAAATTAACTTTTGAATCATTAAAGCAAGGACAATCAAATTTAATTACTTTGCAACCATGTACTATTGTTGATAAAGAGATTGGACATTATAAATATACTATTGTTGAAGGTACATTAAATATTTCTGAAAATGCAATTTATTCAGCATATTTAACATTAGAAAAAACTTCAGAAAAAAAAGAAATTATTAAACTTGGATATGTTAAAATATATTATAAATAAGTGGTGAAATAAAATGTTTAACGATATAAAAAGTTCTATCTTTAGAGACAAAGATGAAATTGGTCTACAACCATTTAGAGATGATGCGAGCTATATCTTTAGACAGAATGCGATTCAAGTTTATTTAATTCAAAAAAATAGACAAAATGAAAATGAATTATTGCAAGGAGAACTTGGTGGTGTTGATATTCAAGTTTTTAGTGATTCAAAAATATCTATTGAAATTAATATTGCTTCAGATAATAGTAAAGCAATGAAATTTGAAAAAGAAGGTTATACTCCATCTGGTGCGATTGAATATAATGCTTTTTGTAAATATGATGTAGATATTAAAAATGATGACTTTATTGAGTTTAAACAAAATTATGTAAATGGTATATCTAAAGGAGATAAATTTAGAGTTATGTTTAAAGATTTCGGAGAGTATCAAGGGCAATTTGCATTTAAAAATTTTGGATTGATTAGAATATGATAACTTCCTCTCAATTAAAAAAAGAATTATATATTTCAGTTTCAAAAACATATTTAAAATATATAATTGAAACTACTCCTACCAAAACAGGAATGACTGCAGAGGCTTGGGAGTTAGAGATAAATGATGATTTTA
>RZYO01000191.1 GCA_009930325.1 Spirochaetia bacterium
TGGTGTTTTCTTCTTTTCTTTTTCATAGATTCTCCTCTAGCTGTAAACTAGAGGAGGTGCAGTTAACTTCTAAGTGTCAACTTAAATGAGGGCATATCAAAGCTATATCAGATACAATAAGAAGTATGCCTATTTTTAATCCAGAACTATTAAAAATAATCCTTAAATAGCTGCATCCCCCCAGCCTAAGTCTACGATACCACCAACAACAAACAAAAAAAAAATTATTGCTACAACTAAAGTAACCCAATTGTTTGAAATAAATGATATCATATATTTTTCTTTATTTATTAATTAATTAATATACTAATAATTTATAAATTGTAACTTAGCTATTTCAAATATTCAATGTAATTTTTCACAATTAACAAATACTAAATTACATTAACTTATCAACCTCGGCTGCGAGATTTGTATTTTCATAAAATTTCTCATTTTCCAATAAATGAGGGAATGCTTCTTGTAATGATATTAATAAAGCTTGAGCTTGTTTTTTCTCTAAATTAATATTATTATCATAATTTTTTATATTTATTTGAGAGACCAAATCTACTTGTTTATAATATTTAATTACCCCAAAAACTTTTATAAGATGGTGTTTTAAATTTTTTTTTAGTTCATCTAAATATATACGTGTATTCCTTGTAATTTCAGAATTGTTTTGAATGTCTCCTAAAATATGAGTATAGTAAAAGATGGCTGCAAGACTGTCAGATTTAGATCCGATTTTATAATTTAATTTCTCAATAGTTAAAAATTGTGTATAGTTTTTCTTTAATTCTTTTTCAACAGAGCTTAAACTTCTTTGTTCATCGATTATTGAAAAATCAAAAATAAGATTTACAGCAGCAATTAATATTTTTTTTCTTTTTAACCATTTTGATTGATAAATATCTCCAAAACTTTTTGTATAATTATGATAATTCCAACCCATATGAGTATATTTCTCATGTGTGTTCCCACCTGGAGTCAATATGTCATAATCCATATTAGGAACATATATTTGGTTGTTAAATAAATATTTACTTAATCTTTCACCCTTAACTTTGTTACCTAATGTGTCACAATAATCTAAAGTAAAATATACAGAAGCTGAAATAATTTGAAGTTCTTTACATTGCCTATCAATATTTAATATTTCGTTAGATTGTCTATATCCATCGATGAATAAATATATTAGGTCTGAATTATGTTCAGCACTACTATAAGCATAAATAACACTAAAGCTAAATATGATGTTTATTAATGTTATTGAAAAAAATTTTTTCATAAATTAAAAGAATCCTTCGGCATTTTTTTCAATATATGAAAAGGTATTTATTAAATCATCAAATGTGGCACCTTCACAATGGAAAACAATTGGACAATCGTTTGTTGTTATTCTTATGTCCAATTCGATCAAATCTGCATTATTTAACCACTCAGTCTCATATTCAAATTCTAAGATAGCTAAAAAAGAATTGATATCTTCAGGATTACTTCGTTTTACTTCGGCAACTTTTATATGAGTTAGGTTTTCCATATTGTTTTCATAGTTGGTATTTAAGTATAATTCATGATATTTATTATCGCCACTAAATTTAACTTCAAATTTACTTAGATTATTGATATACATAGCTGGTATAGTTAATTTAAATAAATTTTTAGTAGTTAATCTAACCGAGAATTTATTAAATATATTCAAAGATTTAGGGTCTTTTTCAATATTTATTTTCTCTAAATAGGTATCTGTCCCTAAATAATAATCTTTGAAGAAAGGTGTGATAATTGAATCCTCTATGAAACTTAAGTCAAAATTAATTTTATTAGAAACTCTCATTAATGAAGCTAGTGTATTTATATTTAACATGTAAGCACTGTTAATTGGAGGTAATTCAATAGCTCTTTCTCTTTTTATCTTTTTAAAGTATTTTTCTTCTTTTTTTCTATCTTCTTTTGTCATTTTATTTAGTTCTGACTCATTAGGTATTGCAACTGGTGCTAAATAAGTATCAATGCTATTTTCTTGTTCTAAAGAAAGGGTTATACAGTTTTGTCTAAATAAATCATATGCCTTTATAAAGCATGAATCATCAATTTCTGCAAATGATAGATAGGTTATCGCACAAAAATATTTTTGAAGCCAATCCTCTGAATCGGTATTATCCTCTATGATTTTTAGCTTTTCTAGAATTTTTGATTTATACCTTAATGATGCTTCTCCAGGATTTTCTTTTAAAATTGAGGTTACAAATAGAGTAAGGATTTGCGCATATCTATAGTTTTGTTTAAAAATTTCATCATATTGGAAATGATTTTCATAATAATTAACTGTATCTATTACCTTCTGATATTCATCATTGTCATAATAAGCTTGAGCTAATTCTAACCAATATGTAGGGAAATATTTGAATCGTTTTTCAGAGTATTCTAAAGCTTCAACTTTTCGTTTTATATTATCATCGTTTATAATATTAATAAAATCAGTCAATATTTGTATAGTCATAATATATTCTTTATCTATACTATTTTTATTTGCAAATTTTGCAGTTTCAGAAAATGAATTAATATTTAAACTATTTAGCCTAGACCTTTCTAAATCATCTAATTCCCATTCTTTTTCTATCATTTCTAGATTTAGTTGATCTACTGCTGATTTGTACATTACTGCAGAAGATGCTGCTGTGCCTACTAATCCGGCTACAGCTTGAACAGGATTAACAGCAAAAAGAGCTATTGATCCTATCAAATTAACTGGAGAAGGAACAGCACTAACGAGAGCCATAGATTTTTGATAATCAAAAATAACATCTAATCTATCTTTTTTAATATTTATTAACCTTAACCCTTCAATATTATTTGCTAATGAAACTACAGTTTGATTTATATCTTGATCAATTCGTTGAGGATCATAATTATTTAGAATTTTCTCATAAATATCGTTCAATACTAGCATATCTTCTGACTTAGCTATTGTTACATTAGTAGTGGCATAGTTAATATCATTTAATAAATTTATGGTGGGGGAGTTTGAAGATATAGCAAATAAGCTATTCGTTATTAAAAATATACTAAGAAGCATAACAATTTTCATTTTCATATTTAATTTTTCTCCCTATTGTTGATAGAAATAATACAATGTTTAATAAAATATTTTTTTTACATGTTTTACACCCATAAAAAGGCAGTTTTACTAGATTAATAGTAGCATAATTTTAAAACAGAAACTATAAAATAATGAAACTAACAATATTTTTTTTCTGACACTTGCCAATTATATTAATTCTGAGAAAAAATAAAAAACTACTATAATATATTAGTTATCTTTCTTTTCCTTAAACAAATCCACAACAACAACTTCACCATTCTTAAAATGAACTTTTATCTCTTTTTTTAAAAAGACTTCAACGATATCAACAATAGATGTAAAAAGCTTTGGAAAAAGCTCTATTATTAAATCTTCCTAGACTTTAAAAATTTCTAGAAATCTATCGATCTGTAATTTCCTTGAATACTTATAAGCTATTCTTTTCAAGTTTTTCTCGAATAGTAAAATAATCAACGATAAGATTATTATAATCTTCATCAAATACGCTTAGGTTATTAATTATGATAGAATTGCATTACCTGTATATTTCTCATTTTGCAACATGCTTTTAATAGTTGAACCATACCATTTAAAAGTTCCTCTTACATTTTTTACCTTTTTATCTTCTAACTCTTTTGCAATTGTATTAGGGGCTATGCCTTGTAAGTATCTAGAATAGATGAATTTTACTATTTTTGCTTCTCTTTCATTCATTACTATATTACTTTTTTTATCTTTTTAATATCAGGAAATTTTTATAAGACATTTTTACTTTTCTCTCTTTAAATCTCTTTCTTATTCCCCAGGTACAGTTCTCTGAAAGGAATCTAGATTCTTCTTGAGTAAGAGAATACATTATGGTAATTAGTAAATCTCCTTTGCTATCAAGTGTCCAAATATTCTCTTTTTCAAAATAGATTTCTATTCCTTTCTCTTTTAATTTTTTTACTGTTATTAATCTATCTACACTATTTCTAGCAAAGCGAATAACACTCTTAGTTATTATTAAATCAATTTTTTTTATAATAGATATTATAAATAATTATTATATTTTCTTGATCATCAGCATGTTTATTCTTATTTGTTGAATTACAGATTAATGCAAATCTAAGAAATATTAATTCCTCTAGTGTAAAGTAAAATGTCCACTATTCTTCGTTTGTTGCGATATATGAAGGAAGATTATTCTTTTCTCCATAAATTTCTTTATATTTTTCTATAG
>RZYO01000192.1 GCA_009930325.1 Spirochaetia bacterium
AAATTTATAAATGATAATTATTCTTATTCTACTGGTAATTTTAATAGTATCGACCCAGTAGTTAATAAACTAAAACAATTCCTCTCCAAAACCATAGACCAAACAAGAGAAGAAACTATTAGGAAGGCGGAGGAGATGTTGCCGAAAGAGAGGGTTATAGTAAATGATGATTTTCATCCAGCAGAGGACGCTGATTATTGCAAAGGAGATGTTAGTCACGCTTATAATTCTGCTATTAAGGAAATAAAACAATCCCTTAAATCACTAATCAATAAGTAGTATGTCATCATTTATAAGAAAACACATCAATCCTAAGACAGGTAAAGAACAAGAAGCCTGGTGTATAGATGACTACTTTGGTCAACACCGCTACGGATATTTTTTCCGTAAAGACGGCAAGAACGCTAATTGGAAAGATTTTGACAAATTACAAGAAAAAGAAGACCCGTTTGACATATTTAACGAAGATGAAATATTAATATAATATGAGTAAAAAGTCAATACTAATTTTAGCTATTATAATCCCCTGTGTTGTATTTTTTATAGCCAAACCACTAAATACACACGAAAGCATACAAAACGCCACCACGAGCCAGTTAGACGCCAATAAAGAGATGTTAGAAGTTGTTAAGACACCAGAAGAAACAACTAAAGACAAAATAATAAGATTATCAACAGAAAATGGCTTTAATGTAAATACCGCACTAAGAATAGCGGAGTGCGAAAGTCAGTTTGGAAAATATAGGAATAACTGGCAAGGTTCTAGTGCTTATGGTCTTTACCAATTTATGCCAAAAACTTGGGATAATTATTGTGATGGTGATATAAATAATGACGAAGACCAGATTAAATGTTTCATTGAATTGTATGAAGAACACAAAAGTTGGTGGAAATGTAAAGCTTAATTTTATGAACATAAAAAAGAAAAAAAATAACCTAGTAGTAACTATTCCCATTTATCAACCAACTTATGATGCTATTGGGGAAAAGATTGGTTACATATCTAACATAGTTGGGATTATTGAAGGTGATAAGGTTGGTTTTGCTAAGGTTATTGAACTTGGATATAAGGGGAGCTTTGATTATGGTGATTTTATTGTAATAGTTGATATGAATAAAGATGATTTTAGGGTTATGTGTTCTAAACTTGGTTTAGGCTGTTATGAGTATGAGAGGTGTGTTAAGTGTAATAAATTAATATATGGCTCACACGGCTGGGTAAATGGTCCTGTGTGTAGTGATTGTGATGAAAAATAATAATCTTAAACATAAAAACAATTAAAGACCTTTATAAAGAATTAACCAATAAATATGAAGATACAACAAATATATAAAAAAAGACAAAATGCTCACGATATGCTACTGGAATGTGACATAGCCATTAACGAAATTTTAAAAGAAAAATACAAAGAAAAATTAATAATAATTAAAGGTGATAAGCAAAGGATAGGGCAGAAAATTTTTAATTTTCTTTCTTGGCTTAACACCGAAAAAGATATTGGAGCTAACAAGTGTGGAGTTTTAGCTGACCCTTTCTATATTTCAGATGATAAAATAATTGAATATTGGAATGAGTATAATGAGTATAACTAATATAACTAATATAAATAATACAATATATGACAACACAACAAGAAGAACACTTAAAAAAAGTTAAAGATAGTTTTAATAATGAGGTTGATAGAAAATATAGAGCCGGTCAAGCTCAACACGGCGGTAATTTGTGGTTAAAAAAAGACCTTATCGGTAAAGCTTTAGAGGAGATTATAGACCTCTATGTTTATATGGCTACACTAAAAGAACAGATTGAACAACAAACAGTTTATGATGTTACTGATGATGATATTGATATAAAATAAATCCATTAAATTGAAATAAAATGAAAAAATGGACTAAAGAAGAGGAAAATTATCTTAAAGATAATCCCTCACAGACAAACGCTGATATCGGTAAAATCCTTAATAGGTCGGAGGATGCTATCGGTAGGAAGCGAAGAAGGCTTGGATTAGTCCAAGAGCCTATAATCTCGTTACCAAATGAGATTAAAAAAGAAGAAAGAAAAATTGAGGAGTCTTTAAATGCTAAAAAAGTAAAGTATTTAATAGACGAAATCAAAAAAATTGAAAAAGAAAGAGATGCTCTTTTACAAGTTGGTGGAGTGGAAACATACTCCATTAAACAAAAAGGTGAAAGCGAAAAATCTCCTGCTTGTTCAATATCTTTATGTTCAGACTGGCACTATGAAGAACCGGTTAAAAGTTCTCAAGTAAATGGTCTGAATAGATTTGATACCACAATAGCAAAAGAAAGAATTGAAAAACTTTTTAGGGTTATTGCACAACTGATTAAGGTCCACCAAAAAGAATATCAAATTGATACGCATATCTTAGCTCTTTTGGGTGACTTTATTTCTGGTTCAATTCACGATGACTTAAAAGAAGCTAACCATATACAGCCAACACAAGCTATATGGGAAGTTCAAAACCTTATTGCTTCTGGTATTGAGTTTTTACTTGAAACAACAGATGTAAACTTTGTAATACCGTGTTCGTCTGGTAATCACGGTAGAATGACAGAGAAACAAAGAACAGCAACTGAGTTTGGTAATTCTCTTGAGATATTAATGTATCGTCAATTAGAAAAGTATTTTTCAAATAATAAACGGGTAAAGTTTATTATAAATGACTCATACTTGACCTATATTGATGTATTCAATTGGTCTTGTCGTTTTCATCACGGACATTCTTTGAGATATAGTGGCGGAATTGGCGGTATATTTATACCTGCCTACAAGGCAATTTCTCAATGGAATAAATCAAAAAAAGCTGAATTTGATTTCTTCGGTCATTTTCATCAGTTAAAGGATGGTGGAAGTTTTATTTGTAACGGTTCTCTTATTGGCTACAACGCTTATGCAATTAAGATTAAAGCCGATTATGAGAAACCAAAGCAGGCCTTTATCATTATTGACAAAGATAGGGGAATGGATGTTGTTCGTAAAATAACTCTATAAAATAAGGGGAGAACCGACCTCTCCCCTTTATTAAAATATAATAAAAATGACTACAAAACAATTTATACAAAACTTAGAAAATACTTTTAAAGGATGTTTAGATATAGCTAAAACAAAGAATATTGATTATGCTAATTCTAATAACCCTTTTAAAAATTTTGAGATGAGTTTACAAGTTGGCGTTAACCCCGACAGAGCTATATTGGTAAGATTAAGTGATAAGATTTCTCGTATATCTAACCTGCTTAACAGAGAAGGTAAAATAAAAGAAGAAAGATTAGAAGATACAATAGATGACGCTATTAATTACTTAGCCATATTAAAGGCTTATAAATCTAAATAATATGAAAAAAAAATTATTAGAAAAAAGGATTAAAATTTTAGAGATGGGCGAATTACAAGACTTAAAGATTTTGCTTTCTATGTCTAAAAAAATAAAAGAGAATGAAAGCGTTATAAGCTCATTAATGGAAAACATTAACCTGATACTAGACCACCTTAAATTAGAGATAGATTTTACAGCAGAACAAAAAGCTAGAAAAATACTAAAAAAGAAATGCTATAAAAAAGGTTTAAAAAACTAATCTAAAAATATGAGTAATATTGAAAAATTAAAAGATATTATAAAAAACCCTAACGATAAGTTAATAGCAGTAGATATAGACGGAACTTTAAGTTATGGTGAGTGTTGGAACGATACAGACGAACCAGAACCAATTCAACCAATGATAGATTTTGTTAACTCTCTTTATATGAAAGGGGCGCATATTGTAATTTATACATCAAGATTTCCTGGTATGTATCAAAAAACTTTAGCTTGGCTTATTAAATATGGTGTCTTGTTTCACGGAATAAATATGAGAGTAAAAATAGGGGCTGATTGTTATATTGATGATAAGGCAATTAATATAGATGATATTTACAAGCTAATGTAAAGATAACCTATAATCAATTAATAAAGAAAACCACCTTATATATTTATAGGTGGTTTCTTTTTATTATTTGCTTGTTTTGTCAATTATTTCCTCTTTCCTTATTTTGTCTATTTCTTTTTTCTTATCCTTATCGCTTAACTTTTTATATCTACTAGATTTAATTAACTCACCAACTCTATCGGCATAGTTCTGTTTATAGCGAGCAAGTGTTGCGTAATATTCTTTTTCGCCAAGTTCTTCAATCATCCAATCTCTATTAGTTGGGTCTGATATTACTGGTA
>RZYO01000053.1 GCA_009930325.1 Spirochaetia bacterium
TTAATCTGTAACTTTTAACATTTAGGGTTCCTTTTTCAAGGAACCTTTTCTTTTTTTCTTTCTAATTAGATATATAGCAACAAATTAAGTTGACAAGTATATAAAAATGTATTAATATATAAGCACCCTAATTTAAGGCGGTGTAAATATGGCTAAAATTAAACATGAAAGACCTAATTTTGTTAAAAATTATAAAAAAGAAAAAAATACTGAGATTAAACATATAAATGGGAATTGGTATCTTTATGAAAGAAAAACTAAATATAATCCAGAAACGAAAAGATCAACCAAAGTATCAGGTAAGATGTTAGGTAAGATTACTGAAAATGGATTCGTTCCTAAGAGTATTAAAGCTTCAACTTTTAGAGAAGTTGAGGTTAAAGAATATGGTGCATCTCATTACTTCATGTCTAACTCCCAATCAATATTAGAGAGGTTAAATGAATGCTTTCCTAATTATGGGGAGCAACTATATGTTATAGCTCTTATGAGAATTATGTATGGTAAAGCATTTAAAAGAATTTCAATCAATTATGAAGCAAGTTACATATCAAATATGTTTCCAAACCTTTCTTTATCTCCTTCAACTATTACTCAGCTACTTAAAGATGTTGGAAGAGATAGAGAATCAATTAAAAAATTCATGGATTCATATACTAAAGAGAAAGATAGATTTATTCTTTTTGATGGTCATAGAATATTATCATCATCTAATAATTTAGATATGGCTGAAGTTGGATATGATTCAAAGAGTAGATATTCTCCTCAAGTTAATCTAATTTACATGTTCTCTTTAAATGATAGAGGAAGTTATCCAGAATACTATAAACAATACTTAGGTAGCGTTCCTGATGTATCTGCATTTCAAGACATTATAAATGAAACTAGAATAAAAGAAAAAGATGCAACTATCATTGCAGACAAAGGATTTGGTAGTATTGATAATTACAACTTAATTGAAGATAGTGGAATGAATTATATAATTCCATTAAGAAGAGGAAATTTAGAAACTAAAGGTATTATACCTTCAAATATCTCAGAATACAAAGATGCATTTATATATCATGAAAGAAACATTCACACTAGTAGCATAGAGAAAGAAGATTACAACATTCATCTTTATTTAGATGGTAGTTTATACAATGCTGAAATAAAGGATATAATTAGAAGAACAGAAAAAAAGAATAATAGCATTAAAATAAAAAGAGATAGAGAGTTGAAAAAACGAGAGCAAGATAATCTTTTTTCTGGAGAAAAACTTGAAAAAAGATTATATGCTAAAAGCCGTCTTAGTGATGAAGAACTAGCTTCTTTAGTACCTATTGATATATCTGATGTATTAAAAGAAAGAGTATCAACTGGAACTATAACAATAAAGACAAATAGAAAAGAATTGAATTCAAGGCAAATCTATGCAATCTATAAACAAAGGCAAGCAATAGAACAATTCTTTAAAACTTATGATAATACTTTAGGGTATGATAGCAGCTATATGAGAAATGATTACTCTCTTGAGGCTTGGCTGTTTATAAACCATATATGCATGATGATGGGAATGAATGCGATAGAAGAAATCTCAAATATTGGCGAAGATAAAAATATCTCTTTGGATGATCTAATCATCACTCTTAGAAAGATAAAAGCTACCAAAATTAGAGATAAATGGTATCTATCAAGATTTACAAATCATGTAAAGACTTTATGCGAAAAATTAAATATAAGGTTCGAAAGTCAAGAAATTCCAAGCTTAAATAATTGACTTCAGAACCCTAATTGTTAAAAGTTACAGTTTAATTCTTTAACATATAAAATACCACTATAATCAATAACAACAAGATAATGATAAAAATCACTCTTATTTTTCGATATTTTATCTTCTATTACTAAATGTATATGATATACACTATTATTAGATTCATTAATATTATCTACATCAACATAACAATCTATCATCTCTTTAAACCAATCATCCATTCTAACATAATCAACTAAAGCAAAATTTGTCATCCAAGGAATTTTATTAACATCTCTATTTTTATTTAAAGGGAAAATTTTTAAATAATGGGAGAATTGAACAATTGATTCAGGTCTTAACATTTTATAAAAAGGGTTTTGACTTCCTTCTCTTCTAACCTCTAATACTTTTTTATTCACTTTCTTTTCATTCAAATATTGTAAATTATTCTTTGTTGAACATACTTTTACCCCTGTTCTTGGAGATTTATATGTATATATTTCATCTGCAATTAATCGAGGTTGTATAATAGAGAAAATTCTTTTTATCCATTCTTTTATTCTATCTTTGAATACGTAAATAATTATAACTAATAATTCCCATCTGATTGTCTGATTTAGAAAATAAGATTGGGCAAAAAAGGTTGCAATTAAAGTAAAGAGCATAGCCAAAGAAGCCGCAGAAGCTGCAACCATTTCATTTATACGCTTTGGAGTTTTAGAGACTATTGGGTCTAATCTTAATACGCTTTTACTCCACTTTCTTAAAGTTTCTCTTCTATAAGATAAATTCTCTATACTAGTATTACTAATATAGCCCATATTCTTTCTTCTTCTTTGTTCATGGTTAATTACTTTTTTTAATATACTGTTTATTGGTGATAATTCTTCATTTGCTTGACATAAACCAAATATTTCAGTTGCAAATTGTTCACTTATTAAACTGCAAGCTTCATCAGCCCAATATAAAGAAGTTTCAAATATATCATTGTTTAAAGATAATTCTTTTAAATCATCAATTAAAAATGTAATTTTTTGTTCAATTATTATTCGCTTTTTTTTCCAATCTTTTATTAGCGTCTTTAATTCAATTATTTTCTTTGATTTTAATAAACAAAAACCTTTTGTTTGATATTTTTTTAGTTGATGGCGCAAAATATTAACAATTGCTTGAGTTTCATGAGTAAACTCAACATCACTTATATTAAGAGTTTTACCTTTTTTTAATGAATCAACATATCCAATTATTTTTGTTAAAGGACTAATTCGATTATTTGCATCAATTAATTCATCTAATGTTAATTCTGGAGAACCATATCTTCCATGTGTTCTAAATTTATGCCTCATGGATTCTAATGAAGTAGTATTTGAATTAACATTTAAATGTTCAGGAGTGAATATATAATATGTAATATCTTTTTTTATAACTTTCTTTTTAGCAAAAGGTAAAATAAATTTAATCTCTAAATGCCTTGAAGAATATTTTCTAACCTCTACCACTTAAAAACTCCTTTCAGAGTATTATAGCAGAGTTAAATAGAAATAGTAATATTTTATTAAAAATAGAAAACAAATTTAATTTTATATTATCATAAAACTATCTTAATGAAATAAAAGCATCATAAGGATATTCTTTTGCCATTAAAGCTGAAATTTCAATCATTTTATTAACATTCTTAATATTAAAGTTTACACCTTCTCCATCAAGATTAAATATTTTATATACGTTTCTTCCCATTAAATCTTTGAGTCTATCTTTACTAATTTTATTTTCAACTAAAGAATGAATAAGGAGTAAAGTTGAGGAAAAACCTGGTATTCCACTAGCTCCTTTTTTCTTATCTTCAATTGTATGTGGCGCATGATCACTTTCAATAAAGTCTATACTTCCATCTAATAATCCATTATATATTGCTTTTCTATCTTCTTCCTCTCGTAAAGGAGGATTCATTTTTGCATACGAGCTATTATTAGCAGCGTCTTTATTTAGCAAGCTATGATGGGCTGTCGCTCCAGTACAAACATTAAAAGGATAATTTTTAATCTTAGCTTCACTAATTAATTGTAAACCAGCTTTTGTACTTAAATGAGCAATATGAATTGTTCCTTTAAAATTTGCTTTATTAGCAAAATTAAACATATCCTTAATGCTTTCAACTTCAGCAATAGCAGGTCTTGCAATACTTTGAGTTTTAAAATCATTTTTGTCAAATTTATTATTATCTAATAAACTTTCCTTTTCACAATGTATTGCTAATACCCCTCTATAATCTTCAGCTGTTAATGTATTAAAGACCATTTGTTGATCTTTTTCATCAATTATCCCCATTCCTCCAGTAGAATGACCTGCAAACAATTTTAAGCCTATTACCATTGGAAATAACTCATTATATGCTCTTACAACTTGCTTAATTTGTTTAGGATCTTTTGTTAATCCAGCATATACATGATAAAAAATATCTTTCTTCTTTAATTTTTGAATAGCCTCATTGGCACAAGAAATTCTATCTAATATTGTTTCTCTATCAATTAAAGGCGGATTTGTATTTGGCATATCAAATACTTCATTAATTCCACATTCATATGCTACTTTTAAACCATGATATATAGTTTCTTTATTTGAATCTTTCCAATCTCTTAAATGGACATGGGGATCAACCATAATTACCTCTTTATTACTTCTGGTGCAAATTCTTCTAGATATTCATATTTTAAAAAAGTTCCACTTTGGCATGTTAAAACTTCTCCACAAACGCATTCTCCACACATTCCTACACCACATCTTGTACTCTTTTCCATTGATAAATAAATATTTTCTTTATTAAAGCCTCTATCTATCAACTTTTTAGCAGCATTAGCCATAAATATTTCTGGTCCAACTAAATATGCATTAATGTCTTTATCAATATCTATAGTATCTATTTCATTTAATACTCTTGCAACAACTCCATCATCACATACACATTTAAAATCTCCCATTGGAGCTAATGCATATTCTAATAATGCATCTTTATTACTAACTTCACTAGTGCCAACCAATATTTGAAGTTTTGTTTTCTCTTTTTTTAGTTTTTTACATAAAGAGGGAAGTACAGCTACTCCAGTTCCACCAGCTATCAAAAGGGCATTTTCACTTACTCTGTTTTCAAGCTCGCTACCATATATACCTCTAACAAAAACGGTATCCCCTATATTTAAATCCCATAAAGCTTTAGTAAATTCACCACGTCTCTTTATAACAAAAGTTACAGGTTCATCATTGCTTAGAGTAAAAGGTTTTTCACCAATCCCTGGTAACCACAGAAAAGCAAACTCTCCAGCTTTACAACTTAAATTTTTATCTAATTCAATTATTATTGTATCATTTCCATGATATGCAATGGAATTTATTTTCATATCTTTATATTCCATCTGTCGCTCATGAATAAGATATTTATTAGATTCAATTTTATTTGTTTTATACTCTTGCTTTATAGCTTTTAAATAATTACTCCAATTTGGCTGTTTTACTCTAGCAAAAGCTGAGCCGATGCCAACTGCATCACATCCAACTTCTACCATTGCTCTAGCTTTTAATCCATTATCAACACCCCCCATTCCAAGGAGGATAGGCTCATCTCCAATGTTTTCTCTTATTTCTTTAACACATTCTAAAGCTCTTTGATAAACCCAATTTCCACTCATTCCACCTTTTCCACCTAATTTATTTTGTAAGATTGGTGTTTTTGATACTGGATCAATATGAACAATAGGTCCAACTGTATTAATTGCTACTATTCCATCCGCACCATTTGCTATGCAAGCTTTTGCAATTTCTCCGATATTTTCTACATTAGGAGTGAGTTTAATGAACAATAAACTTTTAAAATCAGAAATGCTGTTTTTAATTTCTTTTACATATTCACTTGCAATATTAATATCACAACCAATTGAAGAGCCAAATCCTTTTGAAGCATGTGGACAAGAAAAGTTTAATTCAATAGAGTCTGCAATATTATTAAAGGCTTTGCATAATGTAATAAAATCTTCAATTGTATTTGCTGATACACTTACATTTAAAAAAGCTTCAATATTATTATCTTTTAATTCTTTAACATCAATTATAGCTTTTTCTAATCCTGGATTTCTAAGACCAACAGAATTACCAAAATTACCCATTTCTGTTTCACATAAGATGGGTTCTCTATTTCCTAAATTAGGAGTTACTTGATAGCTTTTAGTAGTTATAATATCTATCTCTTTTACTTTTTTATCAACAAAGTTAATAATATTTTTATTTGTTGTAATAACTCCACTTACAGTTGAAAGATATAATGGTATCTCTTTTTTACAGTGATTTTTTTCTAATGTTTCTCTTAATGTCTTTTTCATAATCTATATTGCTGTCTCGTCTAATAATTCTCTAATCTGCTTAGTACACAAATCTAGCCAATCCTCAGGTGCATGTCCTTTTTTCCAAGGATGTGTTAATCCACTGGAACTATTTATTCTTGCTAAATATAAGGGATAATTTGCTTCATTTAAGCTAGCGATTACCTCTTGTGCACTTCCACCTTGGGAGCCTACTCCTGGAATTAATAAAGGAATTTTTTTATCGCTATAATACTTTGCTATATCTAATAATTCCTTCATTGATGTAGCTCCAACAACAGCTCCAATCCCTTTTTCATTTTCACTCCATTTAACAATGTTTTGACATACTTCTATATATAAAGGATTATCTCCACACATTAAATTTTGTAAATCTTTTCCACCTGGATTACTAGTTCTATTTAATACATATAGCCCTTTATCTCTTACTTGGAAAGGAGATACTGAATCACTACCCATATAAGGAGAAACTGTAGTTGCATCACAATTCCAACAATCAAAAGCTTCTATTGCATAATTTAAACTACTTCTTGCAATGTCTCCTCTTTTTGAATCAAGAATTACAGGAATTGAGGGGAAGAAATTTTCTAACATATCTAACAAATCAGAGAGTGCTAAAGATCCATCAAAATTTTCTTCTCTAGGTTTATCGAGACATTGATAATACCCTATATTTGGTTTAAAAGCAGCAGGGATTAATCCTGACAAACTCATTCTACGAAATAATTCATAAAAGTAATCATTTAATACTTCTCTAATATTTTTTTCTGATTCTGGTAAAACATCTTTTTTGGGATCTAACCCCATACATGCTATATTTTTTACAAACTTAGCACTTTCTTCTAGTTTTTCAAGATAATTCATAATAACTCCCTATTTCTCTACTTTCTCAAAACCTCTATTAATTCCCCAATTAAAAGGATCTTCTCTCCATTGTTTTAAAGCTATTGATTCTGCTTCATCAATATAATTTATTTCTAAAGCTCTTTTTACCATAGTATCATAATCTAATATAGTATAGGCATCGCATTTTGGATCTAAAGAATCAAAAGCTTCTTTTGAAGCATCTAGTCCATAAGTAAAAATTGCTAAAGTATATGGGCAAATACCATCACTTTCTACTATTGCTTTTACTGCTTTTATTGAAGATCCTCCAGTAGAAATTAGATCTTCTATCAATAATACTTTCTGACCTTCATAACTATGAGAATTTCCTAATCCTTCTATTTTTTGATTAGTACCATGATCTTTTGATGAAGATCTTACATAAGATAAGCTTTTATTTAATTTGTCAGCTAAAGTTGTAGCGTGTGGAATACCGGCTGTTGCAGTTCCTGCAATATTATCAGGATCAAAATCTAAAGCTTTAGTCATTTTAGAAAAAGCGTCTGCAATTAATGCTCTTGCTGCAGGACTTGCTAATAATCTTCTATTATCATTATATATTGGCATTCTATAACCACTTGCCCAAGTAAAGGGTTCATTTACTTGTAATTTTATTGCACCTAGTTCTAATGCTATATCAGCTAATTGATTTGCGAATTCATTTTTAATTTCTTCAATTTTTTTCATTTTAACTTTCCTTATATACTTGTTTTAAATATTTCTTTAAAGCTATGTGCTTTTCCACAATAACTACATATAAATTTATGATCTTTAGTTCTAAAGAACATTGCCTCAACTCCTTCACCTTGAGTTGGATTTGAAATACATGCTTCATTTTTACAACATAAATTCTCAAAATTATAAATTCTAGGAGGCATTGTTGTTCTATATTTTTCTACAACAATATGATCTTTAATTATATTTAAAGTACACCCTGGAGCAATTGCAGCTAATCTTTTCAACTCTTTTCTTGTGAATGTTTTATTTCCTGGTCTAAAAAGTATTCCTTTATATTTTCCATCAGCTCCACAGCTTACCCACTCTCCACCTCTCTCGTCATCTAACTCAATTACTTTGCTAATTAAAGCCATATGTTCTCTAATTTCTTTTGGACTATCACCTTTACAAATATGGTCAATTACAATACCGGTATTAATTGGATTAACTCCTTCACTATAATCTTTTTTCTTAGGTTGATTATTATCACTTTCAATTTTAAAGATATATTCTTCATCATTATATTTTTCTTTATTTATTAAAGTTGGAACAAAATCAGAACCTAAAGCACCACCTAACAATCCTAATAGAATTATTCTAACATACATTCCATTAATAGATTGTTTTTCCCAGCCATTTAATTCAGTTTTATCTAAAAATGTTGGAATTGTAGGGGTTAATTTATGTCTTGGTAGAGGATGATAAAACTTTGTGTTTGCTGGTAATTTTTTCAAGAATTCTTTTCTAAAAGTAATACAAGATCTTAATTGTGCTTGTCTTTTTAATATTTGTTCCCCCATTCTTTCTAGCTGAGGTCTTGTAAAATACCATTTTGTAGCAATACTTTCACTTTCTAGATATTCTTCTATTGAATTATAAATTGTGACATCAAAGCCGTTTTCTTTCATCATATTTAAATATGTTTCAGGCATTGATAATTCAACTGGAGCTACTAAATCTATTTTTACATGCTTAAAGATTGTTAATCCATTGGCCTTAGAATGAACTGTTCTTCCATGAAATAAATCACCAACTAAAGCAATATGGATATCATTATAATTAAAGTCATTGTCTTCTAAAAAGGTATATTCATCTAATAATTCTTGTGTTGGATGTTCATGCTTACCATCCCCAGCATTAATAAAAGAAGGTTTTTTTACTAATAAATTTCTTTGAGCAAATTGAGAACATTGGTTTTCTAAATGAGCACAAACTCCTTCAACTTTACTTCTAATAATAAAGATTGAATTTGCATAACCTGCTAGGGTGTTAAAAGTATCACTAAAACTCTCACCTTTGTTAAAAGATGAACTTGAAGCTTCCAACTCACTAACTTTTGTTAAATGAAACTTAGCGGCATTTTTAAAAGATTCTTTTGTTCTAGTAGAATCTTCTAGAAAAACTTCATAAATACCGAAATCAGGATCATTGATTCTAAAAGTATCCAGTTTTTCTTTATCATTTTTTAATATTGATTCTTTTAATTCTTTAACTTTATTGAAAAGATAAGCTCTCTCTTCAATATTAAAATCATCAATTACACACAAAGATCGTCCAACAAAGAAATTATCCATATTCTCTCCTCACAAAAAAAAATCAGTCTAAAAAAGACTGATTTTATATAATAAATAAATGAAAAATAGAAGTTGATAAATTCACATATAATCTGTAATACAAATGTTTTCTTATGTTCATGAATCACTCCTAAATCTTTTTAAATCCAAATTTTTTTCATGTTATTAAAATTTATTAACAATTTCAAGAGTAATAGTATTAATTTTAACCAATATTTTAATACTTAATAAAAATTTATTAAAATTAAATTATTCTTTCTTTCCCTCTTTTTCCTTATCTATTTTATTACTTTTTGTATCATTAATCTTTCCACTTGCTAAAGGATCATTTTCAAGGAAACTGAAAATATCATCATAATTTACTTCATTAGTATTTCTGTAAGATGATTTTAAAACTGTTGAAGTAAATTCATCAGGTTTCTTCCAGTTTTGCTTAATATCAGCTATCTCAGCAGAAGGACGTTTTTTCTGCCATTCTGTATCTCTAATTTTTCTATATCTTAAACTTTGTTTATAGATTCTAACAGCTTTATGTCTAGAAGTAATAGTTCTATTATTTTTAATCTTTTCTGAACCATAGAAATATTTACTACCATATTTACTACCATAACCATAACCATATTTAGAACTTACATTAGCTGTAGTTTCTGCATCCTTTGGAAGACATCCATTGAGGACAACGCCAGATATTTTATTTTCAGCTCTATTTAATGATTGTAATAATGTTTTCAAAGCTGGTTTAGTTGTAATATTTGCTCTTACATTAATAACTATTGAATCAAATCTTTCTGCAAAAGTCATAACTTCAGAAGCATATTCTAATGGAGATGCGTCTATTAAAATATAATCATAATAAGGACCAATTAATGAATTAAGATAATCCATCTTTGGGTTAGTTAATATTGCTATTGGAACAAGAGGTAATCTACCAGGTGGTAAAATATTTAATAAAGGCATTTCTTCAATAGGTTGTAATACTATTTCTTCAAGCTTTACATTATTTTCTTGAATTAAATTTACTAATCCTTTTTTTGCTCTTGAATAACCAAATTTAGCTTCAATTGATGGCATTCTAAAATCTCCATCAACTACTAATACTCTACTTCCCATATTTGCAAGACATAATGCCATATTTGCGACTAAGGTACTTTTTCCTTCACTTACATCACAGGAAGTAACTGCAATACTTCTATTTTTTCCGATTTCACCTGCATAAATAATATTAGAGACAATTGCCATATATTTTTCACTTTCAAAGGCAATTGGGTCTTCATACACTGATAAATTCTTATAACCAAGATTCTTTTTACCAGTAGGATTGAGTGTTTTATCTTTGATTAATGGAATCCACCCTAGTAAAGGTATTGTAGTATTTTTCAAAATTTTTCTAACTTGCTCAGTTGATTTGATAGTATTATCTGCCATATCTATAACAAGAGCTAATAAAAATCCTAATGCAGCTCCAAGTAATATTGCAACAGCTAAAATTAATAACTTATTGGGGCTAACTGGTTTATTAGGAGCAATAGCTTTATCTACCAAAGTTACATTACCTGTAACTGCAGCTTCAACTAATTTAACTTCTTCTAACATAGTTCTAAGTTGTACACCAATTTGTTGAAGGACTGTTACATCTCTTTGTAATTCTAGTATTTTTCTTTCAATTATTGGTAATTGATCAAGTTCTTCATTAAATTGAAGAGATCTTTGATCTAATACACTTAGACCAATATCACAAATTTCTACAGTCAAGATAGACCTACCATATTCATTTAATAAAGCAGAAATATAAATATCATTATTAGAATATTTAGAAAGTTTTTGATTAATATTGTCTAACATTTTTTTGGATATTGAAGAAAGAGTACTAGTTAATTCACTAGTTCTAGAACCTAATCCTTTTGATGTGTTGTCAGAAATTGAAGAAGCATTTACAGCTTCATACATTATTAATTCAGATTCACTAACAGTATAATCTTTTTCTAAAGCAGTAAATGTTGAATCCTTTGTCAACTCATCACTAGTTGGTAAAATAATATTACTTTCTTTTAATTTATTATAAATTGACTCAATTTTACTATTAGCTTCAATTTTTTGTAATTTTAAAGGTTCTTTTCTAAGTTCATAATAAGATATTTGATTAACTAACATTGACGATTTTTCTGTTAGCTGCATAATACCAGACTCTTCTTTATAATCACTTAATTTATCTGAAGCTACTTTTAGTTCTTCTTCATTGATTGGAATTTGTTTTTCCAAAAATTCTCTTTGAGTAGTTTTTGAATTTTTTGCAATTTTTGTTAATAGATTATCATAACTAACTGATAAAGCATTAGCAAAATCTGCAGCAAATTTTGGATTCTCATCTGTTACTGTTATTGATACAAGTTTTGTATCCTTTACAGAAGATACTGAAATTGTATCACTTTTTGGACTTACTTTATAAAATTCACTATATGGAATTCCTACAGAATCTTTATATTTTGTCAAATCTAATAAAGCTAATGCAGCATCAATATTTGTTCTACTTTTTAATAATTCAACTTCTGTAGATATTTTTGAAGAACTTGAACTTAAATTAGTAAGCATTAAATCATCTAAAGAAGATGATGTTGTAATAGGTTCAACTAAAACAGTTACTGTAGAAGAATATTGCGGAATTATATACTGCAAATAAATAACAGCTGCTACAATTACTAATACAAGAGTAGTAATAAACCAAGTAAATCTAGATTTAAAGATTTCCCATAATTCAGAAATACTTATTCCTTCTTCATTTATATTATTATCAAAATCCACAATTAGCTCCTATTTAATTCCGAACAAATCTAATGTTCCATTAATAATTGCTAATGATGAAGCAATTATGGCAACAATTGATGCTATTGTTGTAACATCGGTTTTAAAAGTATCTTCTTCAGCATAAATAGTTGCTTCTGATGGAACTATTGAATCAATACTGAGAGTTTTTCCATTTTTATCTGTTATCTTTATTTCTTTTGTTGCATCGCTTGTAAAACCACCAGCCAATGTTAAATAATAATTAACCGTTTTATTAGGTTCATAGGCATATGCATTAGATCTTTCAACTGCACCTTGCACATTAACAAATTTTTGATCAAAAGGAATGATTAATTTATCGCCAGATTTCAAAACAAAATCATCATTAACATCTTTTAAGAGATAAGAAAGAATATCAACATCAATTTTTTTATTATCTCTTATTAAATATGCATTAGTTAAATCACTAGTACTAGTAAATCTTGATGAAATGGTTTCAAGCATATTCTCAAGAGTTTCGCCAGGGAAGAAATTGTAAATTACACTACCTCTAGCCATTCCTAACAAAGAAGAAGTAGTAGAACTATTTGTTGTTTCTTCTTTAATAGCTCCTTCAATAGTGATACTACTTTTTTTAATTTTAATGTTATTAACTAAAATATCATCTAGATTATTTATTTCTTGATCTTCAATTGAAGCTTTTATTTCCTTATATTGATTTTGTTCATTATCATATCTATTGATGATTAAATTATTTTTATCTGCACTTGGTAATAATCCACCTGCATAATAATTAATAATTGTCTCTAAAGAATCAGAAGATTTTACTTGGTAGGTACCAGGTTTATACACTTGACCATATACATTAACTATTTTCTCTGCTGGTTTCAAAATAACGGTATCCCCTGCTTTAAGCAATGGATTTTCCTTACTTTGACCTTTCTTAAGAGCTAAGTACAAATCATAATGTTTAATCTTTCCATTTTTATCTTTAATTTCAATATCTCTAGTATTTGCATATTCACTTGCACTCAAAACTACTTCACTTAATTTTGTTAACCCATTAACTGAATAGGTTAATGAAGAACTTACTTCTCCAAGTACATCAACAGAAAAGACGCCTAATGAAACTAAAGTAACTTGAGGAGATGAAAAAGCATAATATGTAGAAATATTTTGTTTAATTACTTCAATTAATGTTTTTAAATTCATATTCTCAGCATTTATTTGAGTAATCAATGGTATATTTACATTATATTCACTATCAACTTGAAGCAATAATTGCTTTGTATCATAACCTTCAAGATAATCTACTTGCAACGTGTCTCCAGGAGTAATTGGATAATTTGAATCACTAATTGCTCTAAGAAGCATGATGTTATTATCTGTTACTTTTTCTACACTTTGCAAGCCTAATTGCTCCACAAAGGATTGTTGTTTTACATTATCTGTAAAAAGCGTATCTATTTCTGTAAAATTACTATATAGGGGAGAATTAATTACAAACCCTGATAAATCAGCAGCACTATTGTTAACTGAAAACAAATTAATATTTATTATTAACCCTAATACTAAAAATAAAATTATGGGCCTATTTAACTTTAGATGCACACGAATCTCCTTCGATTTTTCTATTATATATATTGACTTATATATTGGTAAAAGTCTAGTACTAGTTTATGCGTATAAAAAGCAAAAAAAATTATTTCAAATTGTTTTTTAAGCTATTTTAATAATAATAATACAACTTTGCTATACAAATAATAAGTCCAATTATTCAAGTTATGCTTATTAATAAAATGGATTGATATAATATAATTTCAACCAAAATGCGTCCCTTTTTATATTATATAACTACCAATCACATATTATAACAACAAATTCGTTGCGAATACTACAAAAAAATATTTTTTTATACGAATTCTGTTGCTTTTTTCATAAAAAAAAATAAAAATAACAACATCTATAATTAATTAAAATGAATATCATTTAAAAGTTTTTTGACAACTGCATCTTAGTACCCTATACTTAAATGTGATATTTATATCGAAATTAGTTTATTTTAGAAGGAGAGAAAATAATGAAAAAATTATCTATTTTGTTGACTTGTGTTTTAATCTCACTAGCACCAATTTTTGCAAATGGTTCTAAAGAAACTGCTCAAGTAAGTAGTGATGCACCTTTAAAAGTTGGTGTAATTTATGTAACAGCCCCTGGGGATTTTGGCTATTCATATATGCACGACCAAGGAACAATTGCTGCTGAAAAACACTTCGGTGATAAGATTGAAGTAATTAGAATGGAAAACATTGCTGAAAACGAAGAAAGTGAAAGAGCAATGGAATCATTAATTGATGAAGGTTGTAAAATTATTTTTGCAAACTCATATAACTATCAACAATATATGCAAAATGTTGCAAAAGAACATCCAGATGTATACTTTGAACATTGTTCTGGTTATTTAGACAATGAAAATATGTCAAATTATTTCGGTCGTATGTACCAAATGCGTTATCTTTCAGGTATTATTGCTGGTCAAATGAGTGAATCTGGACATTTAGGTTATGTTGGCGCTTACAATACTCCTGAAGTTATTCGTGGTATTAATGCATTTACATTAGGTGCAAGAAGTGTTAACCCTGATGCTACAGTTACTGTTGTTTGGACTAACACTTGGTTTGATCCTTCAAAAGAAAGACAAGCTGCTGAATCACTATTAGATGGTGGTTGTGATGTTATTGCTCAACACCAAGACACAACAGAACCAGCAAAAGCAGCTATCGATAGAGGCGCTTATGCAATTGGTTACAATGCTGACTTTATGGCATTAACTGGCAGCGACCACGTTTTAGTTTCACCAATGTGGAACTGGGGTAGCTACATGATTCCTGAAATTCAAAAAGTTCTTGATGGTACATGGAAATCTCAATCATATTGGGGTGGTCTAGATGATGATATGATTTTATTATCACCAATCTCAAAATTAGTTCCTGCAGACACTGTTAAAAAAGTTGAAGGAATTGAAGCTCAAATGAGAGCAGATTCATTTGATGTATTCTGGGGTCCTTTAAAAGATAACCAAGGTCAAGTAAGACAATCAGCTGGAGACAAAATGAGTGACGGCGATATGTTAACAATGGATTGGTTTGTAGAAGGTGTAAAAGGTTCTGCTAAATAATAAAAATCAACCATAACTATTTGGTTAATAGGGGTAGTCTTTTTCTACCCCTATTTTTGAAATTAGATTTTATAAAAGTATAGGGATAAAAAATGGAACAAACTCTCGTAGTTGAGATGAAAAATATTACAAAGCGCTTTCCAGGAGTATTAGCAAATGAAAATGTTAATCTTCAACTCCATAAAGGTGAAGTATTGGCTTTACTTGGAGAAAACGGAGCTGGGAAAAGTACTTTAATGAATATGCTTGTTGGTTTATATAGACCTGACGAAGGTCAGATTTTTGTAAACGGAAAGCATGTTGTTATTAATTCACCTCAAGACTCTATGGCATTAGGGATTGGAATGATACACCAAGAATTTATGCTTGTAGGTAATCTATCAGTAGCCGAAAATATTATTCTTGGATTAAAAGATTTACCAACAGTACCTCCAATTTCTGAAATAAATGAAAAAATTATTGAATTAAGTAAAAAATATGAATTAAAAGTCGATCCAACCAGACTTGTAGAAACTTTAACAGTTGGAGAACAGCAAAGAGTTGAAATTCTAAAACTATTATATCGCGGGGCTGATATATTAATCTTAGATGAACCTACAGCTGTATTAACACCAAAAGAATCAAAAGAGTTAAATAAAATTCTAAAAAAAATGTTAAGCGAAGGCAAAAGTGCTATTTTCATTACTCATAAAATGATTGAAGTATTAGAATTCTCTGAAACTCTTATGGTATTAAGAAAAGGAAAATGCGTTGGTATAAAACCAACTTCATCAATAGAAAAATTATCTGAAATTGCTAACCTAATGGTTGGACGACCTGTATTGTTTGACTTAAAAAAAGGGCCATATAACCCTGGCAAAGTTAGAGTCGAATTAAAAAATGTTAGTGTAAACTCAAAAGCTCATTCAAGAAAAACTCTAGATAATATCTCTTTTACAATTAGAGAGGGTGAAATATTAGGTATAGCAGGAGTAGCTGGAAATGGACAACAACCACTAAGCGAGGTAATTACTGGGTTATTAAAAATAAATGAGGGTTCTATTTTAATTGATGGACAAGATTTTACAAATAAAACACCACTTCAGATTATAAAAGCTGGAATTAGTCACATCCCTGCCGATAGAGGAAGAATGGGAATCGTTGGAGATATGAGTGTTGGAGAAAACTTAAGTATGAAAAAATATCGTACAGAAGAACTTTCTCACCATTCAGTAATTAATAAATCAAAAGTTAGAGAATTTGCATCAAGGTTAATTGAAAAATTTGTTATAAAGACTCCGAACCAATTTACAAGTGCGAAATTCTTATCTGGTGGAAATATCCAGAAAACAATTCTTGCAAGAGAAATCAACTCCTGTAAAGGTATTTTAATTGCAGTATATCCATCTCGAGGTTTAGATGTTGGAGCAATAGAATCAGTTAGACAAAATATCATTGCTCAAAGAGATAAAGGTTCTGCTATTTTATTAGTTAGTGAAGAATTAGATGAACTTAGAACAGTATGTGATAAAATTGCAGTTATGTTTGAAGGAAGAATTATGGATATTATGGATGCAGAAAATGCATCAACAGAAAGAATCGGTCTATTAATGGCTGGTGTTGAAAGGAGTACAGAATGCAATTCATAATAGAAAAAAGAAATGAAAAATCACAAAAAATGCAAATCTTAATTCCAATCTTTTCTTTAATTATTTCTGCTGTACTTGGTGCAATTGTTTTACTACTTTCAAAAGCAAATCCAA
The DNA here is from genome assembly GCA_009930325.1 of Spirochaetia bacterium. Classification (GTDB taxonomy): domain Bacteria; phylum Spirochaetota; class Spirochaetia; order Sphaerochaetales; family Sphaerochaetaceae; genus Pleomorphochaeta. Next base: position 16,983 of record RZYO01000053.1, read on the forward strand.
TTGATACTTATCGGGCAATTTTTAAAGGAGCTTTTGGTTCTAATACTAAAATACAATATACTCTAGTAAAAATGATTCCATTACTAATGTGTGGTTTAGCAGTAGGTATTGCTTTCAGATTAAGATTCTGGAACATTGGTGCTGAAGGGCAATATGTAATGGGTGTTATAGGAATTACTTGGGTAATGCAATTTTGGACTTGGCTTCCTGGGGTATTATTGTTACCAATTGGTCTTTTAATGGCTATAATATTTGGAGGACTTTGGGGTGGAATACCTGGTGCTCTAAAGGCTCAATGGAAAGTAGATGAAACGCTTACTACATTAATGATGAACTACATAGCAATTGGTATTGCAGAATATTTATATATTTCAGCTTGGAAAGCTCCAAAAAGTAATATGGGAACAATAAAATATCCAGAAATCGCTTGGATTCAAAGATTTTGGGGTAAAGTACATTATGGTATATTTATTGCATTAATTTTAGTAGTTGTTCTTTATTTCATACTTTACAAAACAAGATGGGGTTTTGAATTAAACATGATTGGTAAAAATAGTGAAGCAGCTAGATGCCAAGGTGTTTCAATTAAGAAAAATATAATTATTGCTATGTTCTTATCTGGATCAATTGCTGGTCTTGCTGGTGGTATTGATTCTGCCGCTGTAACTCATTGTCTTACTAAAGGTGTAAATAGTGGTTATGGATTTACTGGTATAATTGTAGCTTGGATGAGTGGTTTAAATCCATTTATTTCAATTATTGTTGCATTATTCTTAGCTGCCCTAAAAACTGGAGCCGATGCTCTTCAAATAACAATGCATCTACCTTCAGCAATGGGTGATGTTTTACAAGGGTTAATATTAATACCATTATTAGCTGGAAGTATATTTATTGATCATACAATCAAACCTAGAGCTAAAGCTAAGGAGGACAAATAATGAATACATTAGATTTAATTACAAAATTATTAGCTGCAACTTTAGCAATGGGAACTAGTTTAACATATGCTACATTAGGTGAAGTTTTTACAGAAAAATCTGGGGTTTTAAATTTAGGACTTGAAGGGACCATGTTAATGGGTGCTTTATCTGGATTTGCGATTTCTTTTCACACTGGAAGTCTATTTTTAGGAATTTTATTTGCTATGTTAGCTGGTGGTGTATTTAGTTTAATACACGCATTCTTAACAATTTCTTTAAGATCAAACCAAGTAGTAACAGGTTTAGCAATTACAATGTTTGGAACAGGTCTTGCAAATTTCCTTGGAAAAAGATTAGGTCCAGTAGAGAACAATTTGAATTTAGTTGGTCTAAATTTACCTTCAAAATTTGAAAATATTCAGATTCCTGTATTACATAATATTCCAATAATAGGAGCATTCTTTGATGTTTCAATATTAACTTATTTTTTATATATCTTATTACCTTTGTCTTGGTATTTTATGTATAAAACAAAATATGGTTTAGCCCTAAGAAGTGTTGGTGAAGCTCCAAGAACAGCTGCAGCAATGGGTATCAATGTAAATAAAACACGATATATTTATACTGTATTTGGTGGATTATTTGCCGGTATTGGTGGCGCTGCGCTCTCTTTATGTTTTACTCCATCATGGAATGATAGTATGACGGGAGGTATTGGTTGGATTGCAATTGCTCTTGTAATATTCTCTGCTTGGAACCCCGCTAGAGTAGCAATAGGGACTCTAGTTTTTGGTGGAATAACAAGCTTACAGTTCTTTTTACAAGCAGCTGGTTTTAGAATGATTATCCCAGCTCAATTCTTAGCAATAGCACCTTATTTTATTACAATAATTACCCTTATTTTTATGACAATAAACAGTCTAAAAACTAAAGGAAGTTTCGCTTCTCCTTCAGCATTAGGAACACCTTTTGCAATTGATGAGAAATAATTTTAAAGTTAGTATTATTTATTTTAATACTAATTTATAAGTGATAATTTTAAAGTTGTGGTCTGCACCCAATTTAGTTGACACTTTAGGAGCCACTGCTTCCTAAATTGTTTACAACTGTTTTTAGTATTTTAGCACTATTTCTTATAGTGTCAA
>RZYO01000054.1 GCA_009930325.1 Spirochaetia bacterium
AGGTTCTTCAAAAGATAACAATCTTTCTTTATTTTTTAATATTAAATCATAAGCAGATATATCATCAGAAAATTCACTACCACGGTTTATTTTACTATCAATATTTCTACCAGTTTTTGGATCAATACTAAAATAGCCTTTATGAACTTCACTAACATTAGAACAACTTTCTTTTAAATATTTTTGATACGGGGTGTCAAACAAACCAATTCTTGAATTTAAAATATTCAAATATTCTTCTTCAAAAATTTTACCATATTCCCCTAGTATTTCTTCACCATTTTCATCATATTGACGATACTTCGCTACCTCATCAATAAAAAATAAAGATAATGATTTTATTCCTTTATTATATAATGATTCTTCTTTTTCAAAATGAGATAAAATAGTTTCTCTAATTTGAATACGTCTCATATCCTTTTCAGATATATCTCCTACTATTTCACCAACTTTAAGATGTTTACCATTTGTAAAAGATACTATAGCAGAAATAGGATCTATTTCTGAAATCACATAGCCTTTATATTGTTCCATATCATTAGATAAAACATAAAGATTATCTTTTACATCTAATAGTCTTATTTCTCTCTTTATTGCATTATTATATTTAATTTCAATTTCTATTCTGGCTTTTGGAGGTTTGTTGGAATCAATAATAATTTGTTCAAGATATAAATAAGTATCTATACCTCTTAAATTTTTTACTTCAAATCCTTTAACCTCTATCTTCTTAACTAATTTTTTATTATAAGCATCAAGAGCATCTAAAACATAAATTAGATTATGCTGAATTTTATGCGTTGCTGAATAGTTTAAAGAAAATAAAGGATTAAAATTATTTTTAAGTGCATTTTGTGTTACTGCACCACCCATTTTTTGAGGTTCATCTAATATGATAATAGGTCTATTAGCTTTTATAACATCAATAGGACGTCTTGATCCGAACTCATCTCTTTTTGAATAAATAATACGTGATTCTTTACTTCTTCCATTTTCTTTTAATGAAGCAGCAAAAGCTTGTGTATTAATTATCATTACATTAATTCCACTATCACTTGAAAAATTATCTAATTGATGTAAGTTAGAACTATCATATACAAAATATCGAGTTTTTTTGCCATAATTTTCCATAAAATGCTCTTTTGTCATTTCAAAAGACTTTTTTACACCTTCTCGAATTGCAATACTTGGTACAACAACAATAAATTTACTCCACCCATATTTTTTATTTAATTCAAACATTGTTTTAATATAAACATATGTTTTACCTGTCCCTGTTTCCATCTCGATATCTAAACTACATCGACCTAGATTCTTAACAAGATTTTTAGAAGTTTTTATATTATTTAGCGATTGGAGTTCCCTAATGTTATGTAATAAAGAATCATCTGTTAATTCTATTTCTTTATTTTTAAATCCAATATCATCATATTCTTCTTCTATATCAGATTCTTCATTTTCAAAATCCATTTCTATTTGTTCAAAACTTTTTTCTTTTTTACCAATATCACGAATATAACTAATCCCATCATGATAAGGTTGCCCTTCAAAAACTTTAACTACTGAATTTACAGCATCTGTTTGATACTCTTGTATTTTAAAATTAAATTTCATTATAATACCTTTCTAATAGTATCTGGACTATATGTTGCAAATATTTGATCAAAGTTAGATAAAACATTATCATCGGCTAAAGAACTATCTCGCATTACAAAGTAATATGGTTTTTGTTTTGCTATTTCAATTATAATATTTTCAGTTATATTTTCATCAAAACAAGCAAGCAAATACCCATTAGCAACATTAAATATTTTTTTATCTTCAATTATTGTTTCTTGTATTGTACTTGATAGTAAAACTCCCAAATCTAACATTACTTGGAACAATAAATCTTCTGAAGTTCTATCTTCTTTAATATTATCTTTTAATGAATCAAATAGATCAGCTTCATATTCTTCTGGTTTATAATATACATCTTTCATATTATTTGAATCACATTTTAATACTCTAAATCCAATATCTAAATTTTGAGTTGTTAATGGAGTTTCTTCTTTAATCTTTTTCCCAGCCCTTCTAATTCTTTCTTTACCTATTTCACAAATATTTTTATAACCTGCTTTATAAGCACTACTATTTTGATCTGTTAGTTCAGGGATTTGTACCAAAATGTATTTTCTACTTCCCTCACCTTCTGAATTTATTTGCATACAAGCCTGAGCTGTAGTTGAAGAACCTGCAAAAAAATCGAGAATTATATCTTCTTTTTTAGAACCTAATTCAATACATCTCTTAACTAAGTCAACCGATTTTGGATGATTAAAATATGAATCATCAAACAAACTATTAAATTCTCTGGTTCCAGATTCTGTTCGCATATTTGATTCATTCCAAAGCGATTTAACTTTAGTTGTACTTTTTCTATTTTTTTCATAAATATTCCAATTATTATCTCTTTTTTGTTTAGCAACAATTTGAGATTTATTAGTATTATTGTCCACTATTGCTTTTGAGGCTTTTTCTCTTCCCCATCTCCAACAACTTTCTTCACGTTTACTGTTATAAGGATAAACTTCAGTAGTGTAGTCATCTTTCATAGTTAAACTAACTGGACATTGAGAATCTTTATCTAATAAATTAGGATTAACATAAAAGGGATAAAATAAATTAGGCCTGTTCCTACTGGTAAATTTAGGATTTCTATTCCTTAACTCTCTTAGTTCATAACCTCCATTTTCATCCATCAGTTTAAAATTAACTATTTTTGGAATCTCATTCAACTTTGTTGTAAATGATTTTGTATAAATAAGTAAACTTTCGTTTGTAATAGCAATTTCCTTATAATCTCGTCCTCCAGGATTAGTAACAATTGATATATTTGCTTGAAAATTATCTTCTCCAAAAATTTCGTTACAAATTTTTTCTAAATTTGCTAATTCATTATCATCAATTGAAATAAATATAACACCATCTTCTGTTAAAAGATTTCTAGCAAGTTTTAATCTTGGATACATCATATTTAACCAATCAGTATGGAATCTTCCATTACTTTCTAGGTTTTTTACTAAACGATTTCCCTCTTCATCAAATTGTCCACTATTTTCTAAATAATCAGAGCTTTTTTGAGAAAAATTATCTTCATAAACAAAATCATTTCCTGTATTATAAGGAGGGTCAATATATATCATTTTTATTTTACCTAGGTATGTTTCTTGTAATAATTTTAACACTTCAAGGTTATCACCTTCAATATAAAGATTTTCGGTGGTATCAAAATCAACACTTTCTTCTTTACAAGGGCGTAAGGTTTTTGCTATTGGAGTATTTGCTAATAACATTGATTTCTTTTTATCAGGCCAAGTGAATTGATACCTCTCTTGATTTCCTTCTACTATTTCATTTGATAATTCTTGTTTAAGAATATCAAAATCAATAGCATATTCTATTTCACCACTGTCATTTTTTTTCTCAGTTATACAATTGGGGAAAAGTTTTCCTATTTTTTTAATATTTTCATCAACATTGTCTAATGAATGCATTTTTAATTTTTCCATCTATAATATCTCCATTTCTTTTTTTAGCTTTAGTAATTCTTGAAACATCTCAAACTTTTTAAGAGGTTGTTTCTCTTTCTTTGCTTTCTTTTCAAGCAAATCTATTTTTTTTGATAGTTTCTCTTTTTGTTCCTCTATTTCAATTTGTTCTTCAAGAGAATTATCTTTTTCTAGTTTAATATCTCCAACTTGAATTACTATATTATCCCAAATAGTACCAAAATCTAAACCTATTAATTCTAACTTTAAAATATCTTTTTCAATCCAATCTGTTTGAATTAATTTATTATAATTAATTATTACTTTATTTTCTTCTTTATAGTCTAAAACTAAAATTAAGTTTTGAGGAATGATTTTAGTTAAAGTAAGAATACTTGAATCATTATAATCTTTTCTCTTCATAATTACATTTAAAACGAAAAAAGAGTTAATATTCTTTCCTTCATTAACATTTAATTTAGACGAAGTAACTTCATTAACTATTGTAATTCTTGAAATATCAGCATCAATTTTCTCTTTTGCTGCTGTTTTAAGATTAAATTTTGAATAAATAGCTTTTTTAGGTAATTGTTTGCTTGTTTCTGTTGATTTAGGTAAACCTAGCATTATTTTACTCCTAACTATCGTATTGCTAAAAAGCAAATTAATTCAAAATCATTAAGCCCTTTTATTTCACTTGAAATAAAACTTATATCATTGCCTCCAAGAAAACTATCAATATCAGTTTCTTCTTTTAAATCAATTATAGAAGAAATTGTTTTACTAAGTAAATCTGATATTTGTTTCATATCTTTACCATCTTTTGTTTCTTGATTAAATATTTTATAGATATTGGAGATAGGTTCTTTCTTTCCCTTACATAAATAACGCATCTTATCTAACATATTTTTAGGTGATAAATGATTACAAATAACATTACCTTTTTCATCAATATAAACCATATAGAAAGGATGTAAACGATTTTGATTATTAATATTTACAGTATTTGACCTATTTTTTAATACAAATATTACACCTTTAGGATTTTCTTCATCATGAGATACAACCGAATGGAGACCAAATGGCGTTTTGTCTAGATCTGGATTATCTTTTATGTAATCTAGTAAATCTAATCTAAATTCATTCAATCCTAAGTCCATAATTGAAATACCTGTTGAAATATCTTCTATATCAACTACTTCATCTTGTAATTTTTGTAATTGCACTTTTCTATATTCAAGATCTAGTTTTTCATCAGGTGTTAATAAATTCTCATCTCCAGTTGCCGTCATATCAACAATTTTCATTCTTGTTTCAACTTTAGCTTTTAAATTAATATATTCATCTAAGGTAACATTAGGCCAGAAGTTTACAAGTTGGATATAATTATTTTTACTTCCAATTCTATCAATTCTACCAAATCTTTGAATTATTCTAACAGGGTTCCAGTGAATATCATAGTTTATTAAATAATCACAATCTTGAAGGTTTTGCCCTTCCGAAATACAGTCTGTTGCAATTAAAATATCAATTTCTCTTTTATCATTAGGCATTAACAATTCTTTTTCTTTTGAAATTGGAGAAAAACAAGTTAATACTGTATTTAAATCAGACTTCATTTTAGGTATTGTTGTCTTTCCTTCAACAGATCCTGTAATCATAGCAGTATTTATCTGATATTGTTCTTTTACGAAAGGACTGATGTTGTTATATAAATAATTAGCAGTATCAGCAAAAGCTGAGAAAATAATTATTTTTTTGTTATTTGAATTAATTGGATTTTCTATTTTATTACTAATTACTCTTTTTAATTCTTGTAATTTGCAGTCATATTTAGGACTTATATCACTTACCATTGAAGTTAATAGATCAAATATTTCCTTATCTTTATTTAAACTTTCTTTCCAAGAAATATAATCCATATCTGAAAGTTCAATCTTGACTTTTTTACCAAAAGAAAAAAGATCTTCACTATTTTGATCATCACTATCAAAATCTTCTTCATCTGAAATATCTATTAAGTTAAGATTTACTTTTGGAGAATTTTTATAAGTATTTATAATATCAATTGTATTTTGTATTAAAGAAATAATCCTTGATAAGGTTAAATTAAATGAATAAACAGAACTTTCCATTCTTTTCATTAAGTTAATTGCCATTAATCGTCGAATTCCTTGTTCTCTATTTGCTTGAGTAAATCCTATATTAACTTTATTGTCTTCATACAATTCTGCATATTTTTCAATTCTACTTGGAAGAATATAATGTGTTGGTGTGTATATTGATAAAGATAATAGAGATAATTGCTCAAATATTTCATTATAAGAAATTGCATTCTTTAAATCTGTTAGATGAGGTCTAAGTGATATGGGTTTTAATCTAGTTGGGAAAGTTCCAATATCTGAAACATCATAATATTTTTGAATATGTTTTCTAGAGCGTGCAATAGTGACAGAATCTAATACTTCAAAAAAATCAAAATCTAACAGCTTTAAAAGGTTTTCTGTTGTTCTATCTTCAATCTCCCATTTACTCCAAGTATTAAAAGCTCTTTGAGCGTTTTTAAAAATATCATCTATAGGTCTAGTCGTGTTTAATTTTTCATCAATAAATTCAAAGTTTCCTTCATATGCTAATGCAATTTGGTTTTTTAAATCTTTAAATCTATTATTAACAGGAGTTGCTGATAACATTAATACCTTAGTTTTAACACCTTTTCTTATAACTTGATTTAATAATTTTAAATAGCGGTTCTCTTTCTCATTATCTTCACCTGAAACTTTACCACCATTTCTAAAGTTATGAGATTCATCAATAACTACTAAATCATAGTTTCCCCAATTAATTCTACTTAAATCGAGACCATTAGAATCACCTCGAGTTCTATTAAGATCTGTATGAAATAAAACATCATAGCCTAATCTATCTTTAGCTATAGGATTATTTAAATAATTATCTTTATATGTATTCCAATTATCTTTTAATTTTTTTGGGCATAATACTAATACTGATTTATTTCTATTCTCATAATATTTAATTACAGATAAAGCTGTATAAGTTTTACCAAGCCCCACACTATCGGCTAGAATACATCCATTATATTTTTCTAATTTATTAATTATAGCTAATGCACCATCTTTTTGAAAATCATATAGTAGATTCCATATTTTACTAGTTTTAAAACCTGTTGCTTCATTTGGTAATATATCTTCAGAAATATCATCTAAAAATTCATTAAAAACATTATATAAAGTAACAAAATAAATAAAATCAGGAGAGTTTTCTTGATAAGCAGCTGTAATGTTTTCTAATACTTCATTTGTAACTTCTTGCAATTTAGAGTCATCTTTCCACAAAGCATCAAATAATTCTATATAAGAAGTAGAAAAAGGCGTTTCTGTTTTTTGAACCATATTATAAGCATTATTACCTTTTTCACAGCCAATATCGACGGTAGTGAATCCATTTACTGGCATATAGTTTTTATCATCCAAATTGATAAAACCCATCATATTCTCATTTGTGATATTAGATTTAAATATAACCTTATTCTTTATCCACTCTGAGCATTCTTTTGCAATTGATTTTTGAGTTAATTCATTTCGAAGTTTTACTTCGAATTCAGTACCATATAAACTTCTCTCTCTGTTAATTCTTGGTATATAAAATTCTCTTTTTTCTTTTTTTGCCTTTTCTGAAATAAAAGTAGGAGATGTAAATATAAACCGAAGTACTTCAATATTTTCTAATTCTTTTTTTAACTCTTGAAAAGCATATATTGAAAAACAAGCAGCGGCTATTGATAATTTACTTCCTTTTTTTAATTCTTTTGCCAAATCATCTTTTAAAAGTTTTGTCCTATTATCTATAAGTTCCAAAATAACAAATCCTTTTATTTTCTGTTGTAATCAATGCTAATTGAAGCAAAATAAATTAAATCTATATATTATATAAATCTTATTACTCAAAAATAATCTTTTCTATTTTTTAAATAGTTAATTAATAATTATCATTATTATACAATAATTAAAGGAGAAAACAATATTTTAAATAAGAAACTCTTTATATTCTTAATATCTCGTCTAATATTATTATAAATTGATTATAATTTTCTCAATAAATTTTATTATAAAGTATAAATAAGTATAAATCTTATATCATATTTTGATAACTCTGAATTACAGAAATAAGTGCAACGGTTTTAGTAATTGGAATATTAATTCCAATTATTTATCATTGAAAAAGAATAAATAGGTTTGCGATATAAATTTCAATAAACTTCTCTAGAAAAACCTCTAACATATCGCTAGTGTAAAATAAATAGTTTGACTATAAATATTTACTCGCCTATAATAAATTGTAAGTTTTCATATAAAAATAATATAGAGTGTTTTTAAAGAGGCAAAAATGAGAAAAATCGATTTGCACATACATACTGTTTCATCAAATAAAGATAGAGAATTTAATTTTAATATGGAAAAATTAAAACAATATATTACTAATTTGAAGTTAGATTGTATAGCAATAACAAATCATAATTTATTTAATTTAATCCAATTTCAAGAAATAACTAAAAATATAGATATTTTAGTTTTGCCAGGAATTGAAATAGATTATAAGTCTGGACATTTATTATTAATTTCAGAAAATAAAAATATCGATGACTTTTCTGATAAATGTAAATTAATCACTGAAATTTTAGGTTCTGGGACTAAAAATATTAATTTTGAAAAACTAAATAAAATATTTGGGGATTTGAATGAGTATATTCTAATACCCCATTATGAAAAAGATCCAGCTTTAAATAAACGTGAAATCCAAGAAATTAAACCATATATTACTGCTGGTGAGGTAAGTAGTGCAAAGAAATTTATTAATTGTATAAAGACTGAAAAGAAATTAACACCCTGTTATTTTAGTGATATTAGAATATCGGATGATTTAGAATCTTTTCCTTTAAGATTTACATATATAGATTTGAATGAAATAGACTTTAGTAAAATAAGAATTACCTTAAATAATAAAAATAAAGTATTTTTATCAGAAAATGATGGTAATAAATTTTTTCAGGTTTTTGATAATGGATTTAAGTTGTCGACTAGTTTAAATGTAATATTAGGAGCACGTTCATCAGGGAAAACTTATACTTTGAATAAAATTAATTCTAAATTTGATAATGTAAAATATATAAAACAATTTTCTTTATTAGAAAGTAATGAGGATAAAGATAAAGAAGCTTTTGAGAAGATAATTAGGAAAAATCAAAGTATTGATACTGAGGATTTTTTAAAAGAATTTAAAGAATGTGTTGATGATGTAATTGATATTTGTTTGGATGATGATAATTATGATATAGAAGAGTATTTAGCATCATTAAAAAAGAATGCTCAAGAACATCAATTGAATGATGTTTATTCTAGCACAAAATTATTTCATGAGAATGAATATTTAATTAATGATTCAAAAGGTATTAAAGAACTAATTTCAGCTGCTGAGTTATTATTAAACAACAGGACTTATGACTCAATTATAAATAAATATATTTCTAAAGATAATATAAAAAATATGATCATTGCTTTAATTAATGAATACCAAAATGAATGTTTTACAAATTTAAAGAAAAAATATATCAACAATATTATCAGAAATATAAAAGAAGAATTACAATTAAAATCTAATTATGAATCTATTAAATCTTTAGATATTTTAAAAATTAGTATGAATCGAATAAAAATAAAAAAATTTATAAAAGTGGTAACTGCTTTAAAAAAAGAAAAAGAATTTAAAAAAATAGAATTAAATAAGTTTATAATTTCAGCTAAATCTAAACAATTTGAAGGAGCTCAAGGAATGAAAAGTTTAAGTCGTTCTCAAACAGCTTTTTCCGGTGCTTTCAGAGAATATAATCATCCATATGAATTTTTACAAGAATTAAAAAAGTTAGGAAATTTAGAAAAAACAGAATTATACAAATATTTTGTTGATATTAAATATGAAGTATTAAATTCACATGGATTTAATGTGTCAGGTGGAGAAAGATCTGAATTTAGGCTATTACAAGAAATCAGAAAAGCTAAACAGGCTGATTTATTACTGATAGATGAACCTGAATCTTCATTCGATAATATATTCTTAAAGGAAGATGTGAATCAAATAATTAGAGATATTTCAACGAAAACTCCTGTGGTAATTGTAACTCATAATAATACTGTAGGAGCATCAATATCACCAAATTATTTAATATACACAGAAAGAGAAATAGATGAGAAAACTGGTGATGCGAAATATTATCTTTATTCTGGACATCCTTTAGATAAAGAATTGGTTAGTTGTGAAGGTAAAAAAATTAAAAATAGAAATGTATTATTAGATTGTTTAGAAGCGGGTGATGATGCATATAATAATAGAAGGAAAACTTATGAAACACTTAAAGATTTATAATTCACAGGGATTTTTTACTATTGATGCCCAAGCGGATATTCCAATTGATCAAATAGAAAAAGAGGACCTAATTAAATTATTAGAACTATCACTTACAGATGATTTTGATATGGATCCTTATGATGCAGAACAAATAAAAAATCCTGCACATCAAATAATTTATAAAAATATATATAGTAAATTGCATGAATTATCAAATCATAAAACGAGACTAAAAGATGAAAGCGAATCATTGTATAAAGAAGCTTTAGAAAAATATAAAGGCTAAAATTAAGGGATATTTAGTCAATTGTAAATGAAATATATTTCCATTTGTATTGAAACTGAAAATTTCTACTGCTCCTTCTTTAATTTGTATTAATATAAGAAAATTTATAAATATAAAATTAAATTATGTTCAAAAACTAATAAATACAATTTCTTGGAAATTCTGATTATTAACAAACTTAGTCTAAAGTTCTTTATGCTATTAATACACGATATACCTATATTATACACGTTATCAATAAAAGTGGGTGAACCTTAGTGTATAATTACACGATAGCATATTTGAGGATTTTTTGATTTTGACTTTTAGAAAAAATTAAGATACTAACTCTTTGTAGATAAAGAATTAATATCTTTTATTAATCGTATTTTGAAAACTAGTGTTATGCCTAGATATTTACACATCAATACAACTATACGATTATAGAAAAAGTGGGTGAAAATTTGTTCAAAAGGGTGTAATATATTTTACAAAATTTTATTAATCTAATCATCATTTTATAAATTTTTGGAATTTACCAAAATAAGGTTTCAACCCCATTTTTATATCAATATTACTTTCGCCTTTTGCTAATCTTACAATTGTTTCAGGCAAACTTTTCTTTGCCAAACCTAGAGCTTCACTTATCTGGGAAGAAAGCGACTTTCTATTATAAATTGAAAGTAATTTTTCATAATCTTTGTTATTAATTATTGTTGTAAATAAATCTCTTGTTTCAGAATATATTTCATCTACTTTAATTTCAGATACTAAATTATTCAAAGCTTCATTTATATTATGTTCACCCTTTTGATTTACATCGAAATTATTTAATTGATATTTTACTTCGTTTGATACTTGCAAAGATATTTGACCATCTAGCTCTTTTTGAAGTTTTTTAAAAATAAAATTTGAAATAATATTAAAATCTTCTTCTGGATTACGTCCTAGTCTTTCACTAACAATCTCTAAAATTTCTTTTGTACAAAATAAATTTTCTACTTCAGCAACTTTCAATACATAAATAGAATTTTCTTCAAGATTATTTATTTCGGTTTCATTTCTTCTATCTCTATCAATTAATCCATAAACATCTAAATGATGCATTTGTTTATTAGCTTTTAAGGCTTTTACAGTTTGAATAACTTGTGTACAACTCCCTCTCGGAATAATTAAAAAACTAGGTAGTAAAGATCTATATAAACTAACATCATAGCTATTATTTTCCCCTTCTACAAAAACAATTGGTTTTCTACTTCCTAAAATTTCTACTAATAGTTCCTCTGGTAAATTTTCATCTTTATCAATAATTTCCCAATCCCATTGACTTCCATCAAATGATTTTAACCAAATTTTTTGTGAGGCACCTTTAGCTGCAACAAAATCAACATCATGAGTTAAATACACAAATAAACAATCATCTCTCAATTTCTCAATCTTATCCCAAAGTGGAACTTGTATTGATTTATGTAAGTGTAATTCAGGTTCATCAATCACAATAATACCATTTTGGGGTGCTGCTAAACATTGTCCAATAAGATAAAATATCACTCGCTCTCCATCGCTCATTTCGGAAGAATTATATATATGATCAGGTCGTTCTTTTATGCATGTTTGAAGTCTAAGTCCACCAATAACTAATTCTCTATGGGGTAAAATATTTTCCCATAATTCTTTTGCTTGATCTAATTTTGTGATAGGAGGTTCAATTCGATTTTCAGATAATTTACATGACCTTTTAAATTTTGCATTTTCTTCAGTTTCATCTGAAAATAAATAAACCATCAATTTCTGATAATCATTTAACATTTCAGTTGCTGGTTTTTGATTCCATTTTGATTTTTTTTCATTTACAGACCAGGCAGGACTCCCAAATAAAAGATTTTTTTTCGCTTGTTCAATTGATTGTGGTGTTATTGAATCTGGTAACATTAAGGATTTTTGTGCAGATATTCTATGAACTAAATTTTTCTGTGGAGAATCTATTTCTATCCAAGCCCCCAGTCTAGTTTTACCTGACCCATTTGCACCTATAAATAAAATGCTTTGACTATTTTCAATTGATGTATTTTTACCATTTTTTGGAAGTGTAAGACTATTCACATCCTCCCCCTTATTAAATCTTCAAGATTTAAATATTGTTATCATTACCATCATAAATAAATGTTAGTTTTTATATAATATACTATTTCATTTATATAAGAAATAAAATATTCTAAGTTATTTACCTATAATTATCAAAATTTCAAAAAAAATGGTGAAAACTATTTAATAAAGAGGTAAAATATTTTTAAAAGGATAAATATATATAAGTAACAGGAGATTAATATTTATATGGAAGATATTTTAGCAAGTCAATTAATTAATTTTATTATATCAAAAGGTGATTCAGTTTTGAATAAAATTAAGGACAATAATTCTTGGAATACCTTATTCATTGAAACTGGAAAGGACTTGCCCAATTCTAGAGATTTTGATAAAGAAACTAAAACTCAACTTTTAGAAATTTTTTCAAAACAAAATATGAAAGAATTAGCAAATAAATTAAAAAATACAAAAACTTATAACTTAAAAAAAGAGCTTTTTAATTCAATCTATAATATATTTATTTCTCATGATTATAATTTTGAAGAAGCCAATATTTACACAAATAATTTCCTTAATATTTTTTTAGATAAACTAGAACAAGAAAATCCTGAAAAAGACTTAATTTTGTATATTGCTTCATGGAAAGACGAATTACAAAGCGATATTTTTTTTATTAAAAAAGAATTAGAAGAAATTAAAACACTAATAAAAAACTTAGATAGAAGTAAGTTTTTTACATTAAATGAAATTGATTATACAATTAGAAAATCTACTCAAACACCACCTATTAGCCTTGATTTCTTCGAATTAGATGATGATAAATTTAAACAAAATTTTTCAAATAATCTAAGAACAAAGAATATTTTATATGTAGTCGGAAATTCAAGAGAAGAAACCTTGTTTAGAGTATTAAATGAAATTAGAAATATAAAAAAAGAAAATTCTATTGATATTGGTACTACTCTAATAATTAAAACTCAAAAAGATTGGGAAAATTATAAATCTTTAGATAATACAAAAAAAAATATCTTAATTCCTTTTTTCTATTCAGATCAAATTATACCTAAAGAAAATAATATTAATATATTTATTTATAATGAAAATGATGCCTGCAATCGATTAGACAAACTCACTTTAAGAAGAAGAACAAAAGGTAATATAGTTGAAGCACTTGTCAAAACTGGTAGAACTCATGAAGTTGCAAATGAATTATTTAAAAAGACTAATGGATTATATATTCCAATGAAGAACAAATTATTCATTGGCCAAAATAATCAAATCCCAGCATGGTGTAATATAAATCCTAAAATTGCAGTAACTATATTATTGTGTGGACAATGGAATGATACAGCTGGTGATAAATTAATTATAGAAGATTTATCAGAGTTAAAATACGAAGATTTTATAAATGAAATTAAACCCTATATGTTCGGAGAAAATCCTTTAATTATTAAAATCAATAATACTTATAAAATTGCTGATATCGAATATACTTGGGAAGTATTTGACAAATACATCGAAGATGATATTTGGACAAAATTTTTGAATGACTTATTTGTTATTTTAAGTGATAAAGAACCAATCTTTGAAATTGAATTTGAAAAACATTGGTATTTATCAACCTTTAAAGAATACCAATCTGAATGGTCTCGTTCACTCAAACATGGAATGCTACAAAGTTTAATAATGAGAGCTATATATAGAAACCATGAAGAATACCAAAATTCAATTAATTTGACTATTAATGAAATATTACAATCAATTAATACAAAAGAAAAATGGGCATATATATCTCAATACATTAAAGAAATTTGTGAAGCAGCCCCTGATATTTTTTTAAAACGAATAGAATCCGAAATAGATAATCCAACAGGAATGATAGAATTATTCAAAATCAAATATGAGGGAATATTCCCAAGTAGTAATTATCATATAAATATATTATGGGCACTAGAACAATTACTATTGCAAAAACAATATGTCTATAGAGCAATAAATTTGTTTTGGAAACTCAATGAAGAAGTTGTAGAATATAAAATTTGCAATAGTCCTAAAAGCACTTTAGAAAATATTTTTTGTACTTGGATTAACCAAAGCGTTATTTCTGTAGATGATAAGGTTGATTTAATAACTAATGCTTTAAAGAAATATGATAATTCTTGGGATATAGTATATTCTCTATTACCAGATAAGAAATTAACAATATTTGGTTCTTTCAGTACTCCAAAATATAGACCAACTGATGAAATACCAGAACTTAGACAAGAGGATGTATCAAATACATTTATGGAATATTTAAAAATATGTGTTGATAATATAAATGGAAAAATTGAAAGATGGATTAAAATTATTAATCAACTTGACAAATTTTCACAAGAAACTATAAAAAAAACCTTAAACAAATTAAATATGAATATGCATGAATACACAGATTCTGAAAAATTCTTAATATTAAATTCTCTTCGAGAAATAATATACAAACATAGATACTTTAAATATTCAAATTGGGCTATGGATGAAAATAAAGTTATGATATTTGAGGATACTTTAAATAATATCCAATTCAATGATGAAATTTATAATTATTTATATTTCTTTAACTCAAAATATAGAATGAATATACTGCACCCAATTCCATATAGAGAAGAAAAAGAACTAGGCGATTACAAAAATGGAAATGAACAATTAATTAATGAGTTGCTTATTGATAAATTTAAACAATATAAAAAAAATAATTTACCACTAGATAAATTAATTATACTTGCTCAAGAAAATAAAGATTCAGATTTAAGGACTTTAGGTCTATGTATTGCAAAATATTTTGATAATATCAAATTTAATAAAAACACATTGGATATAATCTGCAAAAATGATAAAGATAGTTCAATTTTATATTGGTATATTCGAGAAATATATCAATCAAATAATTATGATAGAGAATTATTATTAGAAATAATAAACAGTATACGAAATTTAATAGCTCCAAAAAATTTAGTAGATATATTATTACTAGAAAAAATCGAAGATTATAAGATAGCTCTAATTAACAAAGAAGAAGATTATATAAAAGAATTATATTGGAATAACTATAATCGTAATTTTCACGGGTCTACAGAATCAATTTATATTTGGGCATTAAATGAATGTTTAAGGTATAAAGGAAATCTTAATACTTATATTGAGTTGTTATATGAGGCTATGGATGTAATCGATTTAGAAAAGTTATATACCTACACCTTGAAATTAAAAATAATTAGTAATCATAATTCTGGAAACTTTGAATCTTATTATTTAACAGAAATATTAAAAAAATTACAAAATAAATATATAAATGACAAAGAAAAGTGCTCAAATATTGCAGATTTAGAATACTACTTCATGTTGGTATTGGATTGGCAGCAAATGAAATGTCTTGAAAAAACAGTTAAAATAGATCCTGATTTATACGCAAGAATAATTAGTAAATTATACAAAAAAGATAATAATGAAGAAAAAATATATACTGAAGAAGAGCAAAAAGAAATTAATATTCTAAATAATTTATTTTATAAATTAAAATTTTGCCCAGCCTCATTTGATAACAAAATCGATGAACCAATACTAAATAGTTGGATTAAGAAGTTTAAACAATTATTGACCAATAATAATCAAAAAAGCTTATTTACACATTTCCTAGGTAAACTATTTCCTTTTTCACCTCCAGGAGAGGATGGTTTAATACCTTGTGAAGATATACGGCGGATTATAGACCATTTTCATGATGATGAATTATTGTCTTCTTATATTATTACAGAAGAAAATAAAAGAGGAGTTTATACCCCTGATGCAGGAAAGAGTGAATATGAAATGGCTCAAAATTATAAAGAAACAGCAAATAAATTAAGAAAAAAATACCCCTTTACTGCAACAATTTTTGACAAACTTAGTCATCGCTACCTATTAAGCTCAAAAAGAGAAAGAGAGATAGCAGAAAATGGGTTCTAAAAGTAAAATATACGAAGGTAATAAATATAAATTTCAAATAGGTGAATATATTTCTCATGGAGGGAATGGAGAAGTATTTAACGCAATTAACATAGATCCTACAATCAAGCAAGACCAAGTAGTTAAATTTTTTAAAATTAAAAAAAGAAAAAAACCATCTGAATTTGAGGAGGAAAGGTTCAAAAGATTTATAAATGAAATAGCCGTTTTAAATTCTAAATGCAATAATATTAAAGGTATAGTAAAGATAACTGATTATTATATACCAAAAAAATTATCAACTATATATCATAACAATGGTTGGTATTTAATGCCAAAATTGGAAGAATATAAATACTTAGAAGATAAAGATATTAATTCAATTCTTACTAAAATGTTAGATTTAGCAGATACTATACAAATATTACACAATAAAGGTTTAGCACATAGAGATATAAAACCAAGCAATATTTTAATAAACAATGGCAAATTTGTATTAGTAGATTTTGGATTAATTTGGCAAGAGGGAACTATAGGATTTACTTTAGATAACGAGAGAATCGGTCCAATAAGCATTTTACCACCAGAAATGGAAGGGGATATTAATTACCCTAAAAAAAATATTGATTATAGAATGTCTGATATATATTTATTTGCAAAAGTATTATGGATGTTTTTGAAAAAAGATATTTATGGCTTTCGAGGAATGTATAATAGGAAAATTGAAACAATTTATATAGACAAAGACAAACTAAATGTACCTACATTAGAACCTATACATTTATTATTGGAAGGTGCAACCAAAAATGACCCAATTAAACGAATTTCATTAGATGAAATAATTAATCTTTTAACAAAACAAAAAGAAATCATTGAAGGGAATATATCTACAACTGAAATAAAAAACTTTGCCTTTTTTGAAAATAGTAAAAAGAATATTCAGTTACTAACTGTTGATGAATACAATTATACAGATTCTAAAATAATAGTTTCATATATTAATTCAATAATAGATGTATCAAATATATTTTTTCGAAATATTGAAAATAAAGAATATATTATACCTTTAACCATTAACTCTTTAGAATTAAGAATAGATAAATTAATTTTTATTGATGGAAAAATATTTAATCAGTTCAATGTAAAAATATTACTTAAAATTAATAAATTGAACATTGTAAGCGAAACATTTAAAACAACAGCTTTTCTTGGAGATATTAATGAAAATGAATCAGAGTATTCAAATATTGAAGAAATAAATCCTAATCAATTTTATTGGGAAGTAAATAAAAAAAATTATTACATACCTTCAACATTTCAACTCCATTTTAATTAGTGTAAATAATTCTTTTGAATAAAAATGATGAAATTAGAAAATTAAAAAACAAATTAGTTCATTCTAATATATCTAATATAGAAATCCCTTATCAATTCTTACATTAATTTTTTAAAGATATTTCCTTCTAAAAATTTTTTTCATTTTGAGAAATAACCTTAATATCATCTTTAGAATAAACCTCTATTCTATCGACTAGAGATAGAAAAAGATTCGGTGAAAACTCAGTTAAGAGTTCATCTTGTGTTTTTAAAGCTTTTAAGAATTGCTTGATTTTACTTTTCCTAATATATTTATCTTGAATTGTAGATTGAAGGCTTTTTAATTCATTAAGAGCTGAAGAATATGTAGCATATAGGTTATTATACTTATCATCATATTCTACCTGGTTTTGAATTGTTGTAGCATTAGTAGCTACTAGCTGATTTAATTCTTTTAATAATTTATCTACTTCAATAGTTAGAGTCTCTTCTTTTAGTATTAAATCTTCTGTTTGTAATACTTGATTAAGAATAAGATGGCAATTCTCTATAATTGAATCTTTATCTTTAATTAAATCATTAATTGCATTAAGTGCTATTTGTTGTAACTCTTCTTCATAAAAATGAGGGGTGGTGCATCGTACTTTGTTTTTGTATTTATTACAGCATTGAAATATTATTCTTTTATACTTTGTGGTAGAGTGCCAGGTTTTAGTAGTATAGAGGCTACCACAATCACCACAAATAACTTTATTAGCAAATACACTTTTATTTATATTCTTATTTTTTAGATTACCTCTTTTTTCAAACTCTTCTTGGACTAATTCAAATTGTTCTTTGTTTATAATAAAAGGGTGACTGTTTTCAACATAATACTTTGGAACTTCTCCATTATTAACCTTTCTCTTTTTTGATAAAAAGTCTGTTGAATATGTTTTTTGAAGAATAGCGTTACCTGTATATTTTTCATTTTGTAACATGCTTTTAATAGTAGAACCATACCACTTAATAGTTCCTCTTACATTTAGAATTTTTTTATCTTCTAACTCTTTTGCAATTACATTAGGGGCTATGCCTTGTAAGTATCTTGAATAGATATATCTAACTATAGTTGCTTCTCTTTCATTAATTACAATATTACCATTATCATCCTTTTCGTAGCCTAGAAAACTACCATAAGACATTTTTACTTTTCCCTCTTCAAATCTCTTTCTTATCCCCCATGTACAGTTTTCTGATATGGATCTAGATTCTTCTTGAGCAAGAGATGACATTATGGTAATTAGTAATTCTCCTTTACTATCAAGTGTCCAGATGTTCTCTTTTTCAAAATATACTTCAACACCTTTTTCTTTTAACAATCTAACTGTTGTTAAACTGTCTACAGTGTTTCTAGCAAATCTACTAACACTCTTAGTAATAATTAAATCAATCTTTCCATCAAGTGCATC
>RZYO01000055.1 GCA_009930325.1 Spirochaetia bacterium
AGATCTTGGAAGAAAAATAAAACGACACTATGATGCTATTATGGCAACTAGAACATACAATATTAGCAATGCAAAAACTGAGGCTTTAAATAACAAAATCAAGCTCTGTATTAGAAGAGCTTACGGATTTAGAAACATAAATAATTTACTCAATTCTGTTCTTTTGGTTTGTAGCAACATAAAAATCCCTTTAGCTAACAGATAAAATCAGTTAACAAAAGGACTTAACAAGAAAATTATTAAGATCTAACCCACAAATAGTTTAGAAGAGCCCTTTTTTTTAATATTTTTTTCTCATTTTTTATTCTTTATAGTTTGGGTTGAAAAGCCGCAAAAGGGATTGTTGTTCTTTCACCAGATCTTTCTGTATAAATAATATCATCATTTGATATTTCAACATTAATAATATCTTTATCAGTTATTTTAACTATTGGATATAACGCGTGTTTTATCAATTTACTAAATCTAAATACATGATCCTGGGGGTTTTCTAAGTTAAAGGCATATAAGCAAGTTCCATATGGCCTATAACTAGAATTACTGTTTGTTATTAAAAAAAAGAGTTTTGATTTATCTTCACTAATTCCTTGTGATTTTAAAATTTGTTGAGCGTCTATTTTTGATACATTTGCTAGGAAATATAATTCTTCATTAGGAACATAAAGTAGAAGTCTAGTATCAAAATAATTATCTTCCATGCAAACAGTACCATAAGGGGTATAGTATAAATCTGAATTAGGATGAAATGTTATTTCACAGCTAATGAAAAGTAATAATATTAAAGAGGTAAAAATTATATATTTTGCTTTTTTCATACTTTAGTCCTATTTTAAATAAATTTTATGCTTTTAATTAATTATATAAATTTGTATTAATAGCTTAATAAAGCGTAAAAAGACATTCCTGTGCCAAATTTATTATGAATAAATTCTGAATTAATTATTCCATTAGTATTTGTAATAGCCAACCCAATTATATCTAGGTTAGCAGTACACCCAAAATCAATTTGAGTAGTTGGATTAATAGGGGCGATAAACCCTACCATCATTCCAAACCCGATATCTGTAGAGAACTTTGTAAAATAATCAGTGAATAGAAGAATTGTATTTGCATGTAATCCCACCTCTGTATAAGCCCCAATCCCAGAAATAGATGAAAAAGTTAATGATACTCCAGTTGATAAGTTATCAGACAAAGAAAAATTAATCTTTGGGTAATTAATATCTGAGACAAAAACATCCCAAGGGACAGTTATAAAATTCATTGTTACATAAGATAATAATATTTCATGATAATTATTAAATATTTTCTCTTCTTTAGTTACAAATGATAGACCATCTAAACAAAGACTTGGGCTATGTTCATCAACTATATTTTGAATATAAATATCATAACCGATTCCATAACTTATAAATTGCTTTTTATCATTATTATTTAATGCAAATAATGAATTTATAAATAAAAAGGAAATGATAAAAAGTGCAAGTTTTTTCATTTGTTTCTCCTTTGTGTTTTATTTAGTATAATGGAAGTTTTTATATAAACCAACAAAAATTTAATTTGTGATTTGTTATTGTAAATAATCTTGTTTAATTGAAGCTATTAGCAATGATTTCATATTCGTGGTTATTAATTTTTGAATCTATTACAATTCTGAATATATTTTAGAGTTAAGTCCTTTTTCAATATCTAGAGCTTTTTCATAGTTCTCTTTTCCAAAATATAAGTCATATAATTTATTTGAAGTTCTAAATATAATGAATACTAATTGGTTCTGAAATGTTAAACGTATTAGATTTTGCATTTTTTAATTGAAAAATAGAATCTTGTCTTTTTGCAAATTCTTTTAAATCAGAATTATCTTTCGTAAATATTAAATATTTTTATAGTTTTCTAAATTTTTTGTATTTAAGATAATTATTGGGGAACATTTTTTTACTCAAACCTTTAAAAAATATAAATTAATTAATATTTAATAATTTTTTTAGATAATTTTCATTTAACAAATGTACCCCGACAAACTCTCCATTTAGAAAAACGGAGTAGTTATTGAAAACAGATGGAACATTTTTTGCTGCCTCAAGAGTATCAATTTTTATTAAATTTAATTTAATATTATTATTTTTACAGAAATTATTTACTTCTTTTATACAATTGCTAATATATGGGCATTGTGGAGAATAATATATTCTCAATCCTTCTTCTCTTATAATATTATTATTTTTTGCTGCAGGAGATAATTGTGGAATATTTCTATCAGTAATTTTGTAAGCTAGTAATAAATAATCATCTATTTGATCGACAATTTCAAAATTATATTTTTTTAAAAATTTATAATCAGATAAAAAAGGTTTTTTCTTTAAAGATGAAATTATGCAAATTCCATCTTTGTTTTGTTTTTTTGCATTTTCAATTGTTTTTTCAATTAATGCTTTACCATGACCTTTATTTTTATAGCTTCCAGATACCCAAAGACAATGGATATAGAAATAATTTTTACCAATTACAGATGCCCAAGCGTTTTCAATGTTTGTATATTCTACAAAAACTTTTCCTTTCACATTTAATTTAGTAAAAGTATGTCCTTTTGTTAATTCACATTTAATCCATTGTTTTTTTTCAATTACACCTTGTTGATGTTTTTTATCAGAAATTGCACAACAGATATGCTCTTTATTAATATTCTCAGTGTTTAATGTTATGTATTGATCCATATTTTCTCCTTTTTTCTTAATTATAAAACATTAAAGATGACAAGATCATGTCATCTTTAAATATTATTTATAGCTTTTTTTAGAAAATCTTTTAATTCAATTTTTAGAAATTCTGGTTTAATAATCTGAACTTCTCCTAAAAGACTTGATAAGAAACTGTAGATCCATTTGTCATAGATAATCTTTGTTTTAACTGTAATTGTTTTATCAGGATTTATAGTGATGTCTCTTGCATTAAATTCATCAAAAGCTCTAAAAGCACTATTTTGATTAAATAATAGCTCTATTTCAATTTGCTTGCTATCAGTAAATCCATTATCTAAATTTACTTTTTTATCATATACTTGAGTGTTTATTTTATGAGTAGATTTGATATTTGTTATTCTATTTAATTTGAATAATCTATAATCTTTTTTTAAATTACAAAAACTATAAATATACCAACAATTTTGACGAAAATAGAGGCAAAGAGGGATTATTTCTCTTTTTGTTATTTTACTATTTGCTCCATAATAAGAAATATTTAAGATTTCATTATTAAAGATAGCTTTTTTTATAATTTCAAATTTTAAGTCTTTATTTAAATCAGACCATTTATTTAGGTTAATATCTATCCATTGTTGAGTTTTTTCATTAAATATTGCTTTTACTTTATTTATTAAAAATTCATCATTTATATTAAAATTTTCGAGTGAATATATTATTTGTTTTTTTTCATCATTAGAGAAAAGCGCACTATTTATCTTATAGTTTTCTAATAGTGAAATACCGCCATTTTTACCTTTTGTTGTGATTATTGGAAATTCAGCAAGGCACAATGTTTCTATATCTCTATAAATTGTTCTTTTTGATACTTCAAATTTTTGAGCTAGTTCATTTGCACTAATCTTATTTTTATTTAATAAAATAAAAATTATTTGAATTAATCTATCTGTTTTCATAAAACATCCTATTATTGATAATGAATTATAGCATATAAATTTTATTCTTTTTATTTTTATAATAATGAGTTTCTGACTTTTTTTTATTGAAAAGAAAAAATAATATGATAAATAGAATTTATGATAAATTTTGATGTCAGACTTATAGAAATATTATAGATATTAAAATTTAATGAAATATTCAAATTGTTTAAATTTATTTATAAATAGTAAACAAAGGATTTCTAGAAGAAAGGCTTTTTAATTTACATTTAGCATTGATAATTTACTCTTATTTTGTTGAATTTTATCCAACAGGACTATTTGCTAAATTTTTTATAATTTGAGCTTGCTTATTAAAAATTGATTCTACACTCATAAAACTCTTCCCAATCTTTTAATTCTGCTTGAAATAAGATTAGGGTAGCCCATAAATAAATCAGATGAGTAAGAGACAGAATAATCTCCAAAGTGTTCACTTGATAAACCAACAGCACCTTTTAGCGTATTGATTTTATAATAGATTATTTCAGCAGCAATCATCTTTATATTATAAGGATGAATTGGGTTATAGTTTATATCTAAATCCCAAGGCTTATTCCTGATTGCTAAAATATCTTCCTCAATAACAGGTATTAACTCAGTTATCTGAATATCATAATCAGATACATTTAGATTTGTCATTTTCTTATATTCTTCTAATGTAATTATACTCATAAGTAAAGATTACTATAAATTAAGGTCTAGAATTCTTATTGTTTTTTCCATTAATTTAGCATGAATAAAAAAATAGTAGTCACTATTGTGAGATTCGAGATTGGGGGTTTATACTTAATTAAAATTTAATATTAAGGAGTCAAATATGACTTATAAAGAAGTAGAAAAAATTTTAACAGAGTCAAAGAAAGAAGATTGGTTAAATTTTGTTGATAGAGGCAAGCCTGAATGTACTTATAAGAAAGATTTAAATTTAAGAATAAAAAAAGATGAATCAACGGAAAAAGAAGATGAAACAGTATTGGGAACAGGAAAATCTGATAAAAAATATTTTTCATGTTGGTATGATGTGTATTATAAAAAATCACTTGTGGAAAGGGTTAAACTTCTAGATTATAATAAAGGGGATTTTATTATTCCATTCACTATAGAAAATTATAATTCCGTAAAAAAAATGGATACGCATATTGCTAGAATAATTAATCAGAAAAGTGATGTAGACCTTGTTTTAAATGAATTAAAACTCATAATTTCAGATAATTAATTTTTACTTAAAAAAGGAAGTAGAGATTTTGCTCTACTTCCAAAACTATATATGAAAAATAAGACAAGAAGGACTATCTAGGAAGTCTTCTTGGGTAGATATTAACTGTACCAGAAACAACTGTATCATCACTTTCAATTTTGACTTTAGTAAGTTGTTGAACTTGTGGTGGTAATACAAATTCAAATAATACAGCATTTTTCTTTGCATTAGTTGTAACATCTTTTGTATATAGTGTTGTTTCATGTGTGCCATCTGAATCAATAACACTAAATGTAACTTTCTTAGTATCTGTAATAGTAATTGCAGTATTAGCAATAGCTTTAATTGAGATACTACCATTTGCTCCACCTTCTCCAGTATCAATAAATTCACTTTCAATGCTTGTATTTTTAGGAAGAGCAGTCTTTTCAAAGTATTGTTCATTAAATACTCTTAAATCATCACCAATTTGCACGTCATTATCTCCTGCAATATCTACAACTTCTTCTAATCCATTTTTAAAGTTATAAGAACCAATTAATGGAATACCATCCCAGGATGAAATAGATCTAGAATAATTCTTATCTCCAGGACCCATTTTTAAAGTTGCTTCTTTAATAGTTTTTAATAGATTTAAAGCATGTGGATGTCCAAAGATAAATGTTTTACCAATATCACCTGCATGAACATCTTCAAGTAATTGATCAACCATACTAGCAGTTGGAATATGAGTATCATCAATATTGAAAATAGCACTTACATTATTTTCAGCAGCTAATAAGAAACCTAAATAAGATTTGAAATCTGCACCATAAACAGTAATACCTTCAGCATTTTTATATGGAGCTCCATTTGATAAAGGAAGAGTATCAAAAAGTGTTCCTTTTCCAAATCCATTAGGATCAAATAAACCACCAAATTCATCTTCTACCCATCTAACAGCAAATAATGAATAACAATTAGCTTCAGCATTAGCACTTTGAGCTTTCCCATTCTTTAAGGCTAAAGGTGCTAATAAATCATAAATTAAGGCTTGTTCAGTAGCCATTGCTGATTTAGTCATAATCTTAGGGGATTTTTTTGCTAAGTATTTAGCAAAACCATCTTTACCATAAAGTTGAGTTACTTTATCAATTCCTGCTTCTAAATTAAAACCCATGATTCCTAAATCTTGGAATTTTAAAGTTGCTTGTGCATCAGCTGAAGGAAGAGGTGCATCCATTTGAACAAATTGTCCACCTGTAACTTTTGTTAATTCTTCATAAGCATGTTGAAGTCCATGATTTGTTGGACTAAATTCTATTGTATCAATAATTGGACAGTTACAAAGAACTGAATCAATTTGATGTGGTTGTTTTTTTGCTCTCTCTAGAGCAATCTCTCTTAATGTAGCCATTAAATTTTACCTCCTAATACATCTGTAAAATAATCGACTGAATCCATTTCACCATCATTATCACTATCTCCAGCGCCACCAGGAATCAAAGTTTTTGAAACAGCTTTTTTAACTTCTGCTTCAGTATTTGTTTTGGTATTAGCAATTACTTTTGCAATAGCTTCAGCTTTCTTTTTGATATCAGCTGGTGTTTCACCTTTGATTAAATCTCTATAAGATTCATCTAAACCTAATCTTTCAAGTTGCAAGTCTTCATGATCTTTTAATAGTTGTTTTCTATCAGATTCATCTTGAACTTTTTTCTTTTCTTCTTCACTTAAAGTTTCTAATTCTTTTTCTTTTAGTTTTGCTTCAAGCTCTTCTCTAGCTTTTTTTTCAGCTTCTAATTCAAGTTTAAGTTTTTCATCTTCAGCTTGTTGCTTCTGTTCATCGTCTTTCTTTTGAACTACAGTTTTATCTTCAGGTTCTTTTTTTTCTGTGTCTTCAGGTTTTTTAGAAGTGCCAGTTCCTGAATTATCAGTTGCTGCATCAAAGAAGTGATTTCTTTTTATTCTTTTCATTACATCCTCCTTGGATTTATTTGTTTTAAGTTTAGCAAAAGGAGCATATATGAAATCTTAAGGGTTTTATTGCAATTGAAATTTTAAAGATGTAGAATTATAGATATAAGTTGGAGAAATAAAATGAC
Organism: Spirochaetia bacterium; assembly: GCA_009930325.1. Classification (GTDB taxonomy): domain Bacteria; phylum Spirochaetota; class Spirochaetia; order Sphaerochaetales; family Sphaerochaetaceae; genus Pleomorphochaeta. The sequence continues at coordinate 6,962 of RZYO01000055.1, forward strand.
TGAAGTACAAATTTTAATTGCTGGAACAGTTATATCTATAATAAATATATTTCTATTTCTTTATAATATTAATAAAGATAGAGGAATATTTAGTATAAATACAATTACTACATTTTTTGATCATAAAAAAAAGTTGAAGATTAAGGTTACCTTTTCTAATGTAGGACATCGACCATTATATCTTAAAAGCATTGAATATTTAGATTGGAATACAAATGAGATTAAAGGTCGTAATATTTCTATGGCAACGGTAGTTAAGGAATCAGAATTGAAGTATTGTATTTTTCTTTAGAAGTCACAAAAGAAATACTTGCAATGGGAAGATTTTTTGTAATAGATAATACGAATAAGAAATGGTTTGCTTCGAGAAGAATTATGAAAAGTATTTATAAAGAAACTTTTAAAAAAATAGAAAACCCTACTGAAGAGGATAAGAAAATTCTGAAACATAAAATTAATAATGCTTCTTTATCTGAAAAGAAGATTAAAAAGAAAATATTATTCAGTTGTATGTTTTTCTGTATTATTTTTTTATTTTAATATAAATATATCGCAGTTAAAGCGATTTCTTTACAGAGAGGTGTTTATCAACGTTGATAAACGGAGTGTAATTGAAAAGTGGTTAAATTATTCATTGAAATAAAAAAAACCGCCTCAGTGGGCGATTTTATGAAATATTAATTATTTATAATATAGTGAGTATAATTCTTTATTTGATTATTTCCCATTATTGTTTAATTAATTCTAAATCTTCAATTGGTATATAAGGTTGTCCAAAAGTCATTTGAGACTTTGAATCATTAATATCTATTTCAACCATGCAATCTTTAGCTTTTTCAATTTCAATAACTGTTCCAATGGAACCCTTTTTAAAAGTATATTCGCCTTCTGAATCTTGATAAAAAACATCTTTTTTTAATTTTACATCATCATATAATTTTATTTTCTCTTCCATTCTTCAATCCTCCCTGAAGTAAGTCTTGGTAATTTTGAGTACTTGTTAAGTTTTCTATCATAATCATATTGCCATGAAAAACAGGTCTGTTTATTAAAATTATTTATTTTAAATATTGTATTAAATGAAATACCATATTCCGATATTCTGAATTTATTAATATCAGAGTTTTTAATATTTTCTCTAATATGTTTTATCATTTTATCGGCATCTTCATTACTTTGAGTCCATCCCATAAATGTTTGAAATCCATTTGCTTTTCCTCTATGTGGACTTAAACAGTAATTTAATATTTTCCCTTCTTTATCAATTATAGCTTTATCAGGATTCTTTTTCAATGTTGAAACAAAATCGACCAAAAGTTCTTTATTATATGGGGGTAAAATGTTTGATTAGAATTTTAATATTTAATTTGAAAATTTATAAAATAAGGTGAAAAAATATTTTGCGGCCAACTGGACTTGAACCAGCACAGGCTTTCGCCCACAAGCACCTCAAGCTTGCGTGTCTACCAATTCCACCATGGCCGCTTGAGAAGTATTTATGAAGTGAAATGTACACTAAGATAAAATTCTCGTCAAGTGGGAAATAAATGGAAAAATCTAGAAATTATGATATATTCTTTTCAATTTATATAAAAGTGTTTAGATGGTTGAAAACACTATGGATGACGGTTAAACTATATCTATTATGAAATCATATCAAACAAGAAATTCAAAAGCGTGGGACAAAGAGGTTCAAAATAAGAATTTTTGGACAATTCCAATAAAATTAGAAACAATAGAAAAAGCAAAAAATGGAGAATTTGATATTTACTTAACTCCTAATAAATATGTTAAGCAAGATTGGGTTAAAGACTTTAGGAATAAAAAAATCTTAGCTTTAGCTTGTGCTGGTGGACAACAAGCAATTGCTTTTTCTGCAGCACAAAATGATGTTACAGTATTTGATATCAGTGAAAAACAATTAGAACAAGATGTTAAAACAGCAAATAAATTTGATTTAAATATAACAACTATTAAAGGCGATATGCAAAATTTATCAATTTTTGATGATAATTCTTTTGATTATATATTCAATCCAACTTCAACTTGTTTCATTGAAGATGTTGAAAAAGTTTATCAAGAATGTTTTAGGGTCTTGAAAAAAGGTGGAGAGTTTTTAACAAGTGCAACAAATCCAGCATTATATTTGTTTGAAGAAAAAACAGTATTAAAGAATAAGTTAAAAATAAAATATACAATTCCTTATTCTGATATAAAGAGTCTTGGTAAAAAAGAAATAGATAAAATGATTAAAGAACAAGATACCTTTGAATTTAGCCATACTATTGATAAATTAATTGGTGGATTAACAAGAAAGGGATTCGCTATTTTAGATTTTTATACAGATTATAGTAGAAATGAACTTTTGGATAGTTTCATTCATGATTGCTATTTTGCTATTAGATGTAAAAAAAATTAAAAATATTTTAGAATTTATTAGGCGTTTTAATTTTTTCTATATATAATTATTAATAAGGAGTCAAAAATGAAAATTGGTATTTTAACTAGTGGAGGAGACTGCCCCGGTCTTAATGCTGTAATTAGAGGATTTAGTAAATATGTATTTAATCAGATCAAGGATGTTACTCTTTATGGTTTTACCGATGGATATTCTGGCTTAATTCATAATGAATATAGAATATTAAAAAAAGAAGATTTCTCAGGTATTTTAAATGTAGGTGGAACAATTTTAGGTACTAGCAGGCAACCATACAAATTAATGACAGTTGAAGATAGAAATGGTGATTCAAAAATTGATAAAATGAAAATGACCTATGAAGAGTTGAAACTAGATTTATTAGTTACTCTTGGAGGTGCTGGGACTCATAAAACAGCAGCACTTTTATCAAAAGAAGGCTTAAATGTTATTGGAATCCCAAAAACTATCGATAATGATATATGGGGAACTGATGTTACTTTTGGTTTCCATAGTGCAGTAGATATTGCAACAGAATGTATTGATAGAATTCATACAACAGCAGCAAGTCATGGTAGAACTATGTTTGTTGAACTTATGGGAAATAAAGTTGGCTGGCTTACTCTTTATTCTGGTATAGCTGGAGGTGCGGATGCAATATTGTTACCAGAATTTCCATATGATCCTGAAGATATAGCATCTTTAATTGAACAAAGAAATCAAGAAGGCCATGCTTTCTCTATTATTGCAATTGCTGAAGGGGCTATGACTAAAACAGAAAGTAAATTAAAAAGAGATGAAAGAATTGCTTATAGAGGTGGAGAAGCAACTTCTACTAAAGCCTTAGCGGCATATATTGAAAAGAAATGTAATGTAGAAACTAGAGTAGTTGTTCCAGGTCATATTCAAAGAGGTGGCGCGCCAAGTGCTTATGATAGGCTTTTATCTTCTGAAATGGGTAGTTTTGCAGGTCGTTTAGCTCTTGAGGGTAAATTTGGAACAACTGTTGCTATGAAAGATAATAAGATAACATATAATAAATTATCAGATATTGCAGGTAAAACAAAATATATTTCAAACAATCATCAACTAATAAATATTGCAAGAGCAATGGGTATTAGTATGGGGGATGGGAAAAAATATAAATTAGAAGAAATTTAAATAATCATCAAAATATAGAAAAGGATCTTCAAAATAGAAGATCCTTTAAATTGTTAGAATATCTTTATCCTTTTACAGCCCCAGCGGTAACACCTTCAATAAACTGTTTAGACATTGATAAATATAATAAAAGTACAGGAATAGCTGATAGAGTTAATACAGCTAATACTTTTGACCAGTCTGTTTGGTATTGTCCAAATAATCTAGTTACTCCTAAAAGTAGAGTTTTGCTTTTTTCATCAGATATAAATATCAAAGGGAACCATAAGTCATTCCAAAAAGGAACTAAATTATAAATAGCTACAGTTGATAAGGCTGGTTTAATTAAGGCTAATATTATCATTGTAAATATTTTAAATCTTGAGGCTCCATCCATAATCGCAGCTTGCGACAGCTCTAGTGGAATTTGCCTAATAAACTCTGTTAATACAAATATCCCTATAGGAATCCCCATTGCTACATAAACAGGAATTAAAGACCATATGGTATTTAATAAGTTTAAGAATTTCATTATTTCTAAAATTCGAATTGAAGCAATTTTAATTGGTAACATCATTCCAGCAATCAAAAAGAAAAATAATAATTTTGAACTTTTTGATTTCCAAAAGGCTAATGCATAAGCTGCTAAAGATGAAAAAATTATCATAAATAATAAAGATAAAATTACTACTACAAAACTATTTTTAAAATATACTAAGAATGCACTATCTTTGAATATTGTGGAGTAGTTACTAAAATTAAATTTGGAAGGCAATCCAAACGGATTAACATATATTGATAATCTTGTTTTAAAACTATTAATTATTAATACATAGATAGGAAAGAGAACAATTAAACACCAAATAATCATTATTACATGATATAAGGTATGTCTATTGTGTTTTTTTAAACTTTTATTTGACATTTTAATTATCTCCTCTAGTTGCTCTTAATATTGGTATTACACCGAGTAGTAAGACAATAAAGGTAATAGTAGCAACAGTAGCGCCAAGACCAGGATCAGCAATTGCAATGGGATGTTCTCCTGCTATTCCTATTCTGTAGAAGAAGGTTCCTAGTAAGTCGGTTGCATAATTTGGAGCTCCATTTACCGTTTCAGTTGCAAAGATAATATCGAATGCATTAAAATTATTTACAAATGTTAAAATTGTAACCATACCAATTACAGGTTTTATTAAAGGTAGTTTTATTTTTGTAAAAGTTTGCCAGGCTGTTGCGCCTTCTATTGAAGCTACTTCTAAACAATCTTGAGGTATATTCTTTAAAGCTGCAATGAACATCATTGTAGGTATTCCCATCCACTGCCAACAAGAAATTAATGAAACAACAATTAAAGCTGTTTCTCTAGTTCCAAGCCAAGGTCTTGCTAAAAAGCCTAATCCAATTTTACTTAATGCATCACCAGCCCAAATTGGGTTTAATAATAATTTCCATAAATATCCTGTTACAAGAACTGCGAAGGTAGTTGGTATAAATATAACAGTTTGATAAAAGCTTCTAGCTTTCATTGTTCTAGTTGTAATTATTACAGCAAAAAGAATACCAAGCCCATTTTGGAAAATCATATTAATAAAAAAGAATATAATTGTATGCAAGAAAGCATTTTTATATCTTAAAGATAAAAAGTCATCAGTAAATAATTTTTTAAAATTTCCTAATCCAATAAATTCCCTTGTAGAGTTTGTTGTACCAGTATAAAAGCTTAATCTCAAAGAATCTAATAGTGGATATGCCATAAAAATAATGTATATGAAAAGAGCAGGTAGTATATATAAAAGCCAATACCATCCACTCGGTTCTATTGATAAGTTTTTATTATTTGTTTTTAATTTCATATTTTACCCTAAGGTAGCTGCTAAGAAAACTTAGCAGCTATAATTTATTTTATAAATCTAATTTATCGTATGCTTGTTGTACATCGTTAGCAGCTTGGGTTGGAGTAATTTCTCCCTTCATTACTTTTATAACAGCTTGATCCATAGGGGAATATAAAGCTAATAAAACAGGCCATACAAAACGAGCATCAGTTTCTTTGCCTTCATTTAAAGCTAAGAATTCATTTGCTTGTTTTAATTCAATACTTATTGGAGCATTAATCATTGGGAAGAATCCTGCAGGTAAGTATTTAGAAGCAGTAGTAGCGCCTTCAACTGTACATAACCAACTTAAGAAAGCTTTTGCTTCATTAGGATATTTAGTTGCTTTATTCATTGTAATTGCCATATCAGGATGGAAACATATTGCAGTTTTATTTCCTTTAGGTGCAGGAATTGCAAAAATTCCCCAATCAAATGGTGCATCAGAATATGTTCCAACAGACCAAGAGCCATCAATGAACATAGCAGCTTTTCCAGTTGCAAATAATGCTTGTGAGTCATTATAAGTTACTGATTCAAATCCTTTAGGACAATATTTAGCGACATCTTTCATTGCGGTATAAGCTTTAATAAATTTATCATTATTAAGTTTTAATTCACCAGTTTCATATTTAACTCTTTCTGTTGCACCACCAATATAGTTTGGTAAAGCACCTAAGAAGAATGTTTCTAAAATATCCCACTCATCAGCTAAACCATTTGCTAATGGAGTGATATTATTTGATTGCAATTTTTCACAAGCACTTAAGAAATCTTCCCAAGTTGTAGGTACAGCTATATTTGCTTTTTTAAATAAGTCTTTATTGTAATAAACCCCGTGTGATACAGCAGCAAAAGGAACAGCAAACATTTTATTATCAGTAGCTCTCCATGGGGCTTTGTTGGAATCTGTAAAATTAGATAAACCAGCAATATCAGAGCAATCGGCAAAATAGCCAGCTTGATATAATTCGATACCAGGTGCATATGATCTTGCATACATTAAATCAGGACCAGTCCCTGAATCTAATTGAAGTCTTAATGTAGCATTATAATCTGCAGGGTTTGTTGGTTTAAATTCAATTTTTACATTAGGTGCAACTTTTGAATATGCATCTAAAAGATTATTCATTGCATCAACATCATCGGCTCTCCAGGAACCCATAGTTAATACAACTTTGTCCATTTTTTGTTCATTACTTCCTGCTGCAAATAAATTTGTACCGGAAACTAATAAAACACATAACATTACAAATAAAATTTTCTTTTTCATTTTGTAAATCTCTCCTTTTTGTTTTTTCAACTATAAATAGTATTAAGTGTGTTTATTTATTCTGTCAATGAAAAAATAGGAACCTAAGTATTTTTTTTGGTATAATTTAAAATTATTTTATGGTAATTTAATATTAATTTGTTTTATTATAAAGAATTAATTATAATTTATGGAAAGTGACAAATATATAATACTTTACAAATTTGAATATTTATATGTATATTATTAATTATAAATGATGTTTTTTATTTTTTCATTGACAGAATAATTTAAAGGTTTGATAATTGATTTATATAAATAAAGAGGAACTATATGGCTAATGGACAATATCAGAAACTTGTTAATTCTACTCAAATCCTTCGTGAATTAAGGTCAGGACCAAAATCAAGAAATTATTTTGTTCAAAATTTGAAGGTTCAACCTTCAACTGTTACATATACTTTAAATCGTTTAAAAGATTTAAAATTAGTTAAGGATAGTAATTTAATTAGTGAGGATAATCATATAAAGGGAAGAAAAAGCACTCAAGTTTTATTAAATAAAGAATTTGGTGTTGTTTTTGGAGTTGATTTATTAGTTGATAGTTTTAAGGTAATTATTTCATATATTGATGGAACTTTATTTACAAAGATAGATGAACCTTTTAATGATGTAATAATAACTGAACAAAAAGGAACAGAAAAAAGATTTAAACAATGCCTTAATTATATATTATCAATTATTGAGGCAAAATGTTGTAATACTAGAATATTAGGAGGGTGCATTTCCGTAGCAGCCATTATTAATTTTGATGGGTTAACCGTATCTAAAAGCTTGACTCATGATATTGTAAATGTAAACATTTCTGATATTGTTCATAAGAAGAAGTATCCTGTATACTTAGAAAATGATGCCAATTGTGCTTCAATAAAATATAAGAAAGATAGTTATGATAGTTTTTTATATTCTTTAGTTCGAACTTATTATAATCATATTTTACCAGATGGCGTTCCAGTTTTAGGAGTTGGAATGGGAATTGTAATTAATGGTAAATTATTTAGAGGTTGGGATTCAAAAGCAGGAGAATTTGTAAACTTTGTCTATCAAGAAGGAAAACAAAATAAGCAATTAGATATCGACAATAAAGAATTGATGCAACTAAATGATAATAAAGCAAGTTTAAAATTGTTTATTAATAATTATGTTGATAAATTACTATTTACTAACGCTCTATTAAATCCAAGAACAATCTATTTAGGTGGAGATTCAGAAATTTGGAATGACAACATTTTGAAATGTATTAGAGAAAGATTCCCTGAAAAAAGTGAAGACGAAATTAAAAATACTTTTTGTTTTTCTTTTCTTAAACATACAGAAGATGATATAGCATATGGAGCAAGTCAACTTATGTTAGATTTCTTATTCCATATGCCTTATTTAAATTCTCAAAAACAGACTTGGGAACAAAATTCATCCCCAATTTTAAATGGTATTTAAACTAGTTTTTCAAATTCTTCTATCATTTGTTTAAAATGATCAATAGCCGATATGATTGCCGTTTCTTTAGACATATCAACGCCTGCTAATTTTAAAGTATCTATAGGGAATAGAGAACCACCACTTTTTAAGAAACTCATGTATTGAGAAAGATCCTTTTCATCGCCATTTAATACTTTTTTGCTTAATGCAATAGCTGCTGATATACCTGTAGCATATTTATATACATAGTATGAAGAATAGAAGTGTGGAATTCTTAATCCTTCCATATCACTTTCTTCAAGAAGTTCTACACTATCTCCAAAGTATAATTCTAAAAGTTTTCTATATTCACTTCGCATAACATCAACTGTAATAGGAGAGCCTTCTTCAGCAAGTTTATGCATTATGTGTTCATATTCAGCAAACATAGTTTGTCTAAATAAAGTCGCTAGAATATCATCAATTTGTTTACCAAGTATGTATGCTTTTTCTTTATCATCTTTGGCATTATCAAGTAGATATTTTGCTAATAATTGTTCATTAAAAGTAGAGGCAACTTCAGCTTCAAAAATAGTATAACTATGGTTAAAATAGTTATTATTTTTTGCACTGTAATAAGAGTGCATGGAGTGTCCTCCTTCATGGGCCATTGTAAATATATCTCTTAAATCATCTTCTTTATAATTTAATAAAATATATGGATAGCTTGTGTAAGTTCCACTAGAAAAAGCGCCACTTCTTTTGCCCTCATTTTCATATTTATCAACCCATCTATTTTTAGTTAAGCCATCTTTTAATATCGAAGTATATTCTTCTCCTAAAGGACTAAGAGCTTTAATAACTAAATCTACAGCTTGATCATATGAATGGTGAGTTTCATAACCTTTGACTAAAGAAGTATAAACATCATAGTGTTTTATTTTTTCTTTATTCATTAATTTTGCTCTTAATCCATAATATTTATGAAGAGTATCTAATCCGTTATGAACTTGTTCAATAAGATTGTCATATACTTTTTCATCTACGTTATCACCAAATAACTTTTTACTTCTTGTTGATTTATAACCTCTTACTGTTGAAGAAAAAATATCTTGCCTAATTGATGTTTCATAAGTATTTGCTAAAGTATATTGATGGTCTTTATAAACCTTATAAAGTTGAGTATAAGCTTTTTTTCTAATTTCCTCATCTTCATCTTTTAAGAATAAAGAAAATGTTGATTGAGTTAATTGTTTTCCATTAATTTCACCAAATTTAAAATCAACATTAGTTAGATCACTGAATATTTTACTAGCTTTGCTTCCAACTTCCATTTGAGCAGCTAAAATCTTTTCTGATTTTTCATCTAAAATATGTTCTTTTTGTCTTTTTAATCTAAATAAAGTAACTTTAAGATGTTCAAAATCAGAATCATTTAAATAAGTGTTAAAAGTATCTTCATCTAGACTTAATATTTCACTATCCCAGAAAGCTAGAGCTGAAACATATTTTGTATAAACAGTTGTAACAGCACTCATCATTTTTAAATTTTCAACATTACTTGAATCTGAAGATGTTTTTAGTTGAGCATATTGAAATAAATTTTCTAATTCAATATCACTTTTTTCAAGCCAACTAAATGCATTTAATAAACTTTCTTTATTTAATGTAATCTTACCATTTAATGCTTCAGCTTCAGCAATCTTAGTATTTTCAAAAGCCTTTAATGCTTCATAGAAGGCTTTATCGCTATCATAAAGAGGAGTTAAATCCCAAGTATCTTTTTCATCGATTTCATTTCTTTTCATTATATTGTCCTTATTTTATATTCTCAAGTAATTTATTCATAGCTCTTGCAGCTCTACCTCTATGACTATAAAGGCCTTTTGTTTTTGAATCAATTTCAGCCATTGTCATATTCAATTCAGGTAAGAAAAAAATTGGATCATAGCCAAAACCATCTTTACCAAATTGTTCTTTTGTAATAATCCCTTTAACTTCTTCTGTTACGCTATAGATTCTATTTGGATTGATATATGCAACTAATGAGCACACAAAACTTGCATCTCTATCCTTAACAGATTCAAGATTTTTTAATAAATATTCATTTCTTTCATGACTTTCTAAAATTCTATTGAAAACATCACTACCATATCTAGCTGTTTTTACCCCTGGTTGATTGTTTAAAGCTTTAACACAAAGCCCTGAATCATCAGCTATTACTGGCATTCCAATTATATCATATAATGCTTTTGCTTTAAGTAATGCGTTGCCCCAAAAAGTAGGTTCATTCTCATCTACTTCCACCATATTCTCAGCTTTAATTAGATTTATATTTGGCATTAAAGCTTTTAATTCACTATATTTGTGATCATTTGTTGTAGCTAATATAAAATTCATAAATTAAAGATACAATTAGAATAAAAACAAGACAAGTGATATATAATTAATTTAACAAAATTTTATCTTGCAAAAAGATATTATCAATGTTTTACTATTACTTGTAGAGTTTGATAAATTGAACAAAGGAGTGAACAAAGGTTTATAAAAATAAAATATTTGTATCCATTTCTTTTGATTGATTTATCTTTTTTTTTGTTTAAAACAAGTGTTTCTAAACAATAAAGGGAGGTCTCTATGGTAAAAAAAACAGCTTTATATGATCAGCATATTAAATTAAATGCTCAGATGGTAGAATTTGCAAATTATTTTCTACCTATTCAATATTCTTCTATTGTTGAAGAACATTTAGCAGTTAGAGAAAGAGTTGGAGTTTTTGATGTCTCTCATATGGGAGAAATCCTAATCGAAGGAGAAGACTCTATTACCTTTGTAAATCATCTTATTTGTAATGATATTTCAAAAATTATTCCATCAAAAATAAAATATTCATTAATGTTAAATGAAAAAGGTGGGATTATTGATGACTTATTAGTTTATTGTATAAGTGACACAAAATTACTTTTAATTGTTAATGCAAGCAATAAAGATAAAGACTTAAATTGGATACTAAATCATAAATTAAAAAATGTTAAAATTACAGATAAAAGCGATTTTTATTCTCAAATTGCCTTACAAGGTCCCCAATCAAAATCAATATTAACTCAATTCGTTTCACAAGATTTATTGCCAAGTAAATATTATACTTTTAAAGAAAATGTTCAAATTTTAAATCATAAAGTTCTAATTTCTAAAAATGGATATACTGGTGAAGAGGGTTATGAAATATATGCATCTAGTGAAGCAATTAATGATATCTTTCAAGAGTTTATTAAACTAGGTGTTACTCCATGTGGTTTAGGAGCTAGAGATACATTAAGACTTGAAGCTAGCATGCCTTTATATGGACATGAAATGAGTGAAGAACTTTCTCCTCTAGATACTTCTTTAGGTTCTTTTTGTAAAATGGATAAAGAAAATTTTATTGGAAAAGAAAACTTAGTAGATAATGGTCTTACGAGAGTAGGATTACTTAATTTAGATAAAGGAATTATTAGAGAAAAGATGGATGTTTATTTTGAAGATTCATTAATTGGTTTTACAACAAGTGGGACATTCCTTCCATATTTAAAAGCTTCTTATGCAATGGCAATAATCAATAAAAATAATTCTATGGTAAATACTATAGTTGATGTTAAAATTAGAAATAGATTTGTGAAAGCAAAAATAGTGGCACTACCTTTTTATAAAAGAACAAATTAGGAGGAATGATAAAAAGTAATAGTAAGTAGTTTACAGAAGAATTCTTGTTGGGTGTATACTTTTACACATAACAAGGAAGCTAAGATGCAAGTTCGT
>RZYO01000193.1 GCA_009930325.1 Spirochaetia bacterium
TTATGCTTGTGATCTAGATTTTTATTTGTCAGGAACTTCTTGTGTTGCCGTTGGAACAGGTTACTATTCACCAGCTGTAAATAACACAAGAACAGCTTGCACGAATAAACCAGCTAACTCTGTTTACACTTCAGATGGTAATGGAACTAACAATTGTTCTTGGAGTTGTGCTGCTGGATATTATTTATCTGGAAGTATTTGTTCTGCTTGTCCTATTGATACTTATAGAGCTACTTCTGGAGCGACTAGTGTGTCTCAATGTCTTGTTTGTTCTATTGGTCAATATTCAGTAATAGGATCTTCATCTTGTTCTTCTTGTACAAACAAACCAGTTAATTCTACTTATACATCAGATGGTAATGGAACTAACAACTGTTCTTGGACTTGTAATCCTGGATATTATAAAAATGGGACTTCTTGTCTTGCTCCATCTTCTGGTTATTGTTCTTCTTTAAATGGAAGTACATGTTCAGGAACTGGAGTTTATGGTGCTACATATCAAGCTTCTTGCTCTACTGAAATGTATGATACGAGAACTGATTTTAATTTACCTAACCCTAATTGTGGAGTTTGTTCTTATAGTTCTTGGATTCCAATTTCTTGTAATTCTGGTAACTATTGGAATGCAGTAAGATATGTTACATCACCTGAAATGACGGGTTATTGTCAGGATTTAAATATTAGTTCTTATGGAAGTTGTATTTATTGTTCAAATCCTGGATCTTCTTGTTGGAGTGTAACAACAACAGTATATGATACTGATTGTTGTGCCTCTGGAGTAACATATCCAGCTTGTCCTTCTGGATATACTTCATATGGAACTGGAATCATATCTTCAACAGGATGGTGTGGATGGATTTGGAGGACTGCATGTGACTATGGTTATAGAAATTGTGAAAAGGCTTTAACTTGTGGAAGTGATTATAATTGTCCTTGTGGCGCAGCTAATAATTGTCCTTGTTATGGTAGAAGTTGTGCTAATTAATAAAATAATAAAATAATATATGAATTTTAAAAAATTATTTATAATAGTAATTCCTATAATATTAACTATTTCTTTATTAATTATTTTTTATATATTATTTTTTAAAGATATAAATATTGATAATCCAAATAATAATTTAGAAAATTCTGATTTAAATAATAATGAAGAGATAAATGAAGAAGATTTAATTTTAGAAGATGAAAATATTGAAAATTCTTCAGAAGATATAGAAACTCCACCTGAGTATGGTTTAAATGTTGAAATTGATGGATTTAGATATTGTAGGTATGATGAAGAATGTTTTAGAAAATTGTTTTTGGAATGTAATATTGGAAATCATATAAAATTTATACAAGAAGATTTACCTTATAGTTTTTCTATATTAAATAAATCAGACAATGATTGTGATATTCTTATACAAAATTTATTAAATTCTGAATCAGAAAATATAAATTGTTCTTTTCCATTAGATTTTTTAAATGAAATAAATTTTGAAAAAATTTTAACATTAGATAGTGAAGTTTTAAACAATAATTGTAAATAAATTTTATTAAAAATGTTATAATAATTATATAATAAAGAAATAAAAATATGATAAAAAAAGTTCAACTAAAAAATTTGTTTTTAATTTTATTATCTTTTGCTTTAATTATTTTTCCAATAATTATTATTTCTGCTAATTTAACAGAAACCCAACAAATAATTGCTAGAGATTCTAAAAGGATAAGTGATATATCTACTTTATATTCTAAAATAGAAAAATATAAAACGGAATATGGAAATTATCCTAAAATAGATTCTTCTGATTCTTCTTATAAAATAAATGGATTTGTAAGCTCTACTATGATTGAAGATTGGAATAATTTTTCTTCTAGTCTTGGTGTTTCAAATATAGTAGATCCTATAAATAAAAATGTTAGAAATATAAAAGTAATAGCTTCTCCATATGAACCAGATATAATTTCTACAACTTGTTCAGTTTCTCCTTTTGATACTGGAATATATATTGATGGTATAAAAATATATGATTATACAAGAGGTTATATAGTTTCTAATTTTGATTCTAATTGGAATCATATTGAAACTAAATCTTATGATACTTATGGTTCTTCTCAAGAAGCTATTAATATGAGAGATTATATAGCTACTATTTCTCAAGAAAATTACATAGTTATTTATACTTATGATGAACCTAGACAAAATATAGATATTATTTGGAATACTTTATTAAATTTAGGAGCTTCAAATGAAATTTTAGATAAAATTGGTAATAATCCTGATTGTGGTTATAGATCTGCTTATATTTTAGTTGGTAAAAGAAATTTATATCAAAATAATGCTTTTTATGAGTCTTGGGGGCCAAGAGGTGCTGGAAGTTGTATGGGGTGTCCTATTTCTCATGAATTTTCTGTTGATTCTTTAAATAAATCTTTATATGGTGATTATGGATATACTTGGACAAAAGGATCTTCTGCTTATCATTATATTTATTGTCCTAAAGATAATTATTTAGAAGATGATAATTGTTATACTGCTGGAGCTTCACAAGAAGAAGATTCTTTTTATTTAGAACTTGATTTAGAAGATGCTTCAAGAATTGAGGATTGGGGGTTACAAGATAATCCACATATAATTTATTCAAAAGGTGATATTAATTCAAGAATATATTCTAATAATGATTCTGTTTGTGGAAATTATGTATTAGAAGGTAGAGAAGAATGTGAAATTGGATCATCACCTAAAATAGAAGCCTGTGTTTCTGGTTTGGAATCAGGTTATAAAGTTTTTAATTGTGATTTTAATACTTGTCTTTATGAAGAAGAAGACATAGAAAATCCAAAAGAATGTTTATTGGGTGGAATTTATTGTGGAGATGGAGTAGTTCAGTCTGAAAATGGAGAAGAGTGTGAGGGGGGATATGAAGAACTTTGTGTTAAAAATTTTGGAGATCATAATTGGTATAATAGCATTGTTAGATATTGTAATAATTCTTGTAAATGGAATATTTCAGATAGTGTAAATTTATCTGATTGTATTGGATATTGTGGAGATATGGTTGTTCAAGAAGAATATGGTGAAGATTGTGATGATGAAACTTCTAATTGTGTTGGTTGTAAATACATAAATAAATCTCCTACGATAGAAGAAATTATAACTTCTTCTGTAAGAGAAGATTATGAAGGTGATGTTATAACTAGAGAAACTTATGAAACTTCTGGTATTTTTAAAGATTCAAAATATTTTATATTAAGTGCTGATGCTTCTGATAAAGTTTCTGGTTATACTTATTACAAATGGAAAATAAGTAGAGCTAGTAACTATGAAATTGATATAAGGAATTCTTTTACTGATATTACAATTGAATCAATTGATTCTATTATGAAAACTGATGGGTCTTTTGAGACTGAATATACTGAAGGTTTAGATAGTATAAGAATTTATCCTACTGGATCTAATTTAAATCCTAGTGGAGATGAAATTTTTGATCATAATTATACTGGTGTTTATAATGTTATTCTTTATATGAAAAATAGATATACCGATACTGAAACTGGTCAACCTATGGATAGTAGGGAAGTATCATTCCTTTTTGATTTTGCTATAGGTTCTGTTTGTGGTGATCACATTGTTCAAACTCCTAACTCTCAAGGTAAAAATGAATATTGTGAATGGAAAAAAGGATATTATAGAATTCCAGAAATTGAAAATGGAACAGCTATATATAATACTAGTGTTTATGGTGGTGGTTCTGGAATTTCTAGTAGTGATCAATATTATTGTGATGTTAGCTGTAATGATTCTGGGGGTTGGTGTATGGATGGATTTTTACAAGTTGAATTTGAAAAATGTGATCCTTCTTCTGTTTCTTCTACTTTTAATGTTTTTGGAACTGGTCTTAATGTTGATCAATCTTATGGTTGTGATACTTCTTGTCAAGTAAGTAGTAATTATTGTGGAGATGGTTATTTAACAAGAGATTATGAAGTTTGTGATCCTACTTATAAAGTTCTTTCTTCTGAATCTTCTTCTTCTTTACAATATTTATGTGATAATGGTATTCCAAATAATAATAATATGACTCCTTGGGTTTTATCTAAGGAACCTGATGAAGAAGATGATGGATTATCTGGATTAGATTATGTAAAAAATATATTACCTTCTGCTACTTG
>RZYO01000194.1 GCA_009930325.1 Spirochaetia bacterium
CAAATGATAATAAATATGGACTATGATGATGTTTTTGATAGGAGTGAAGCTAGGATTTTGATAGATGACTTGATTAATGGTAATACTAATATAACATTAGAACAAATTAGAGAGAAAATTATAGATTTAGAAAAAGAAATTAGTTTAAATCATTATATTATCACAGAATATAAAATTTCTAATAGCAAATTGCAAGTTTTAGTTAAATGCTCAATGATTACTTGTGATGAATGTGGAAATGATATTTATATTTAAAACGTATAAACATACGTAAATTAACCCACTCTATAAAATTATATCACTATATTAATAGAATAAGTTCAATAACGTATAAACGTATAATTTTTTTAATTTTCGTATAAAAAACGTATAAAATAAATAACTATTATATAGTAGTGCCTATTACTATAACCCCCACGATATAGTAACATAACTATATAAATAATCACTTCTTATTCTTTAATAAGTCAATATATTTGACTATGAAAAAAATGGATACTATAACATTAGATTCATATAATTGTGCTAAGGTATCAAGATATATGTATGAGGAATATAAGAAAGCAATGCAACCACCAGTTTACAGAATAATGAGTTTTGAGGAATGGTTGGATAATATTATGGAAAATACTAAAGAGAAATGAAAAAATGAAAACCTTAAAAGTTTTAGTTGCTTGCGAAGAATCACAAACAGTTTGCAAAGCATTTAGGGAATTAGGACACGAAGCATATTCTTGCGATATTCAAGAATGTAGTGGCGGTCATCCTGAATGGCATATAGTAGGAGATGTCTTAGAACAATTAGACAAGGAATGGGATTTAATTATTGCTCATCCACCTTGTACTTATTTAAGTAGAGGTGGATGTCGTTGGTTATTCCCAAATGGAAAATTAAACGAAGAAAGATATAAAAAAGGATTAGAAGCAAAAGAATTTTTTTTAAAGTTTTATAACTTAAAATGTAAATTTGTTGTAATAGAAAATCCTATTCCACATAAAGTTTTTAACATGCCAAAAGAATCGCAATTAATACAACCTTATGAATTTGGACATAAAGCCCAAAAATCAACTTTATTGTGGTTAAAAGGTTTACCTAAATTAAAACCTACAAATATTGTAGAACCCGAATATTATATTTGTAAAAAAGGTTGGAGACATTCAAAATTTTGTGCAAATTGGGATGCAAAAAAGAAAAGTGTAACATTTTCAGGAATTGCAAAAGCAATGGCAAAGCAATATGGAGATTTTATAAATAGTGGAATGTCTGTTGAGGAATGGTTGGATAATATTATGGAAAATACTAAAGAGGAATATGAAGAATGAAAAAAGATTATATTGAGATGAAGTATAGGAAAGATAGGAATGTGCTATGTCTATACGAAGAAATGACAAAAGATGGTTATTTAATCCTTATTGTGAGTCAAGGCACACATCCTTGTGCTTATATAGGATTACCAAAAGGACATATATTAGAAAATGTTACCTATGATGAATTAAGTGATAGTGAATGTTATATTGATTGTCATTGTGGTTTAACTTATAGCGATTTAAATGTGGCAGGTTTCTATAAAGACATTTGGTTTTTAGGTTGGGATTATTCTCATTGTGATGATTTTTCTGGTTATTATTTAGATAAAGATAGCATTTTGTCAAGAGAAAATAAAAAATGGTCAGTTAAAGAAATCTATGATGACTGTTTAAAAGCATTAGACGATATTAGAAATGTCAAAGTAAACAAAGTTGAAACAATGGTTTCGGAGTATAGAATAGAAAAATGAATATGACTATAAGAAAATCAAAAGATAAGAATAACATATTCTCTTTGAATATAGACTATGGTAGCTATCACTATGCCAAACATTCAAAAGATGAAAAGTTGATAAATACAATCTATGATATAGCAGAGACTATTAGATTGGGATTAGAGGAGGAATTAAGATGAATATAGGCGATTTAAGAATTGTATTATGTAGTGAAAAAAGATTTGTAAAATGAATAAACAAGAAATTATAAAAAAGTTGAAAAATATTGATGTAGATAAAGAAATTAAATGGATTTATACATTAGCAGCCTATATTATCAAAAATAGTGATGATGATAATTTCCATAAAAAATTTCAAAATAGAGTTAATTCTACTATAAGAAGTCATAATAAAAGTTATAGGAAATATATATCTGATAATAAATGGGAAGAATATAGAAAGAAAGAGAGAGAGAAATATAAAACTGATAAAAAACAAAGAGAATATCAGTTACAACAACAACGAAATAGGAATACTGTATATAACCTATATAAAGAAAAAAAGTTATCAAAGAAATCTATGAGTGTTATAGATGAAGAATTATATGGAGATTTAGAAAACAACAAAAATATATTAAAATCTGCAAATCATTATAGTGAAAAATTGATGAGAGATTTAAAATGAATGATGAATTTAGCCCATTGATATTTGGGGACAAAAGGAAAGAGAAAATTCAAAAAGAAGCCTATATTAATTGGGAAAAGAATAATTATCGTGGTATAGTAGAACTCGTCACTGGTGGTGGAAAATCTCAAATCGGATTAATGGCACTATTAAAACACAGACATTTAACCAAATTATTTATAGTTGTGCCAAAAATCGACCTATTAAATCAGTGGTATGTTGATGTTATAGACAAATGTCAAGTCAATCCTGAATTTGTTGGTAGAGTTGGTGGCAAATTCAAAGAGTATAATAAGCCTATAACAATCGCGGTAATTAATTCTATAAGAAATAAAGCAATTAGTAGTGAATTAATGATACTCGATGAAATACAACATTATTCTTCAAAATCAAATTCGCATTTTTTATTAAAAGGCAATCATAAAAGAATTTTGGGTTTAACTGCTTCTATGGGAGAAAATATATTAAAATTACCAATAGTCTATACTATGTCTCAAGAAGAAGCAGTTAATATAGGAATAATATCACCCTATAAAATCGTTAATATAGGATGTGATTTAACTCCATCTGAACAAATAACCTATAATAAACATAATATGGTTATGAAAGTCAATTTTCCTTATTTTGAATATGATTTGAAATCTGTATTTGTTGCAGTTAAATGCTCAAATGATACCGAGCAAAGAAATATGGCAATGAGTGTAGTTCGTGCAATTCAACACAGAAAATCACTTGTGGGCAATGCACAAAATAAATTAAATACTACTATAAAATTAATAAAAGATAATAAAAACAAAAAGATATTGGTATTTTGTGAATACATCAAAACATCTGACTATATTATCAAACAACTAAAAAAGGATGGTATAGTGGCAGGTAAGTTTCATTCAAAGATGAAAACTTGTGAAAAGCAAGATTTATTCGATAAATTTAAAAATAGTAAAATCACCACTATGATAGCAGTAAAAGGATTGGATGAGGGGACAAATATTCCTGATTGTGATATGGCTATTATAGTAAGTGGTTCAAGTGTTCAACGACAAATTGTGCAAAGAATTGGTAGAGTTGTTAGAATTAGCGAAGGAAAGTCCTATGCTACCATTTATCAAGTTTATTGTAGAGGGACAAAAGATGAAGATTGGACAAAAACAAGAAGTAATTTTGTAAAAAAGGGTGCAATAGGAATAGAATGGATTTAAAATGAAATTAATAATAGAATTTGATGAAAAAATGATGAGAGATGTAGAATTAACAAAACAAGTAATACAAAAGAATATTGAAATGATATATGCAGTAGAATTAATTGCTGGACATGTTAAATTTGAATTTGAAAAATGAGTGAATTAATAGAAAAAACAGATAATGTATTAATATTTGAAGAAATAAAACAAAATTCTTTAACTATTAAAAGAAATGATGATGATACTTTTGTTGTGAGTACATATAACTCAATTAATTTAACAAGAGAACATATGAATGAAATAGTAGAGTGGTTAAAATGAGAATTGATAAAGAAGGATTAATGTTATATGATTTTAAGAATAAGTTATTAATGAAATTGCCAACTGATGAACATGGTAATGTGTTTTTATCTTTAGACGAATTAGAAGAAATGATTAATAAGGTGATAGAAGAATGAGTAAACAAGTATTAACAATAGAATTTGTAGATGGTGATGAAAGTGGAAATGGTAGAATATTACATAGATATAAAGTTTCTGAAGA
>RZYO01000195.1 GCA_009930325.1 Spirochaetia bacterium
ATAGTGCTGCAACAATTCCAGAAGCTATTGGTTTCAGCCTTTCACATTTTGAAAATAATAGTGTGCATATTATTTGCGGAGGTACTGACAAAAAGTTAAGTGCTACAAGTCTGATTTATTCTCTAAAAAAAGTTCAATCAGTTACTTTACTTGATGGAACTTTTACTAAAACGAAACTGATTCCATTTTTAGAAGATAATAATATTACTTATTTTGGGCCATATACTTCTATGAAGGATGCAATTTTTAAAGCTAATGAAAATGCAAAAAAAGACTCCTCATCAAGCATGAAAATTGTTTTACTTTCACCAGGCTCTGCTAGTTTTGATCTTTTCATCAACGAGTTTGATAGGGGAAATCAATTTAAAAAAATCGCAAAAGAAATTATCGATAAATAAAAAACCGAACGCGTTCAACAATTTTATATAATGAATAAATAAATCTTTTATTTGGATAATCAAGAGTTGGAATTCTAGTTAAAACATTTCCACCAAATGATGATTTAAATTGAGTTAATGATTTTAAATTATCTGATTTTTCATCTACACCAACACCAAATAAATCATAACTTTTTACACCTTCGTTCTTCAACATTTTTATTGAAAAATCTTGAAGCCCATAACTTGGAGAAAGATTATGATTTCTTTTTGAAGCACCAAATAGATACACTGCATTTTCATTATTAATTAAAATTATATTACCACCTATTAAATTTTCATTAACATCATATGCAAAAATTAATCTTGGTTTTATAGAATCTTCAATATTTTTCATTTTTAAGAAATAACTTATATCTCTCGAACTAAAATTATCACGTTTTGCTGTTTCAAGGTAAATTTGATACCAGCTTTTTATGTTAACTTCATTAAAAACAACTTCTTTTATTACAAGTTGATCAATATTCTTTCTTAGATTTCTAATAGCTCTTTTTTTATATTTTTTTCTTAAATCTTCAACATTATTTCTTAAATCTATAACTATTGTTGCTTCTGGCTGAATACTATATTTATTATATTTAAAAGGTTTGTGAAACTTCTGCTTAGAATCATATTCAAAAGGTAAATCAATTTTTATAAATGCAATTTTTTTTTCAGAATCTGATATAACAAAATCAAGAAATTCTTTGATTAGTTTTTCATCCAAAATTGATTTACCATTAATACAAATCGGGGAAAAAGGAATATATACAAAATATAAATTCAAAAAAAGTTTTTTAAACAATACCAAAGATTGAAATATATTTTTATCAGTTATTAAAGAATACGCTTTACTATCCCAACAATTTACATTTTTTAATTTAGCCCAAAAAGAACTAACAAAAGGATTATTTGTAGATAAAGTATCTATTTGTATAGAATTTATTTTCATATCAAATATTATATACTCTGAATATCTACAAGAACATAGCCTTCCATATCCCAATATTGATTTACTTGATTAGTATAACCATTCCATCCGAAGTTAAAATTCATCAATTCAACAGTCTGTAAACCTGATGGTATTCTAATCAAAAATCTATATCTTTTAGCCGATAAAGTTCTATTTCCATAATTCATAGTTGAATTTAGGTTTTGTACATTCTGATCTTCATCAATATAATATACATAGCTAGAACCCCAGCCCCAACCGCCGCCATACCAAGTGTATGAGAGAAATTGATTTTGGCTAATTGTATAATTTAAAAATATAGGAACAATTGGATAATTATTAGCGTTATATAATATGTCATCAACTGGTACAAAATTTGAAGAGTGATAAATATTTAAATAATAATCCTCTGTACTCGTAGAATAGTACCAATAATTTGTAAAATTACTATAAACAAATAAATTAAAATTTTCAGTTTGATTTGATACACTCAAATCATTATCAATTGTTTGATATTGTATTGTAGATTGCGTATAATCAATGCTTTGAGAATTTGCAGATAAAACAAAAAGAGGATCTTGATTAGGATTCCACACTCCAAACATTTCTAAGGGAGTGTTCATATTTGGCCCAGATATCGGATCATCAGCAAAGATAAAGTTTGCAAGTACTGTCATAAATGCCAATATTATCATTAGTTTTTTTTTCATATCTTATTTTCCCTTCTCCCTCATTTCAATATTAATCTAACATGAATTATAAAATATAACAAGTTTTTTACCCATTATTTTATAAAATAAATTCAATATTACCCTCTTTAAGAAAACAAAATAGTTGACAATTATATTCAATAGTATTAATCTTGTGTCATGAGAACAATAAAAAACTATAAAATACATTTATTATTATTTGTTATATTATACATTTTCTCACTTTCCTCTTTGTTTGCATACTATGAAAGTGATGAGAACAATTCTGCATTTTTTAATATTGAAACATTATCTTATGCTCCTGTTGATATCAATACAGAAACACAATATACAACTGGTGCTTTCAAAAGTAATGTCAAAGCAATTGAGTTAGTTCAACTTTCAAATAAAACTACAAGTACAGAATCATATAAAGCAATCCCTCATATTAATATTGAAAATTATACAGCAACACTCTCAAATGATACACAAAGTACTACATGCAGACTACTTGTAAAAAGTTCTGTCACTTATAATAATCTAGGTACAGTTGTTGCTTGGTTTGAAATAGATGATGTAAAAACTTATATATACATAAGAAAAAATCTAAATCAAACAGCTTATAACCCAAATCCAGACATTTATGATTTCACACTTACTCTTTATTACATTATTGATAATCCAGAAACAATACTAACTTCAGCAAATACTTCAAGTCAATATTTATCACTTAATACTGGGGGAACCACAAACTATTACTTATTTTACATTGAAAACAATGTAACAGAAATTGTTTTCTTTAATAGTACACTTACGGGAAGTATTGTTACTCCAACTACTCCCGAATTTGACCCAGAGCCAACTTCATTTCTATATATGAATGCTAGAAGACCTAATGATTGGACTCAAACTAAATTTTTTGACGATTTAGGAGAAAAGCATTTAGCTTGGATAGTCTCTCTTCAAGCCGGGGTTGCAACTCCTACCAATAATACATATAAAATTGGGCTTACAATTTCTAGTGCAAATAATTTTGTATTAATTTGTGATGGCCCGGGTTCGGGTATTAAACAAGTTCCATACACTTTACTTTTAAGCAAAAAAAATGATAAAGATAATCAAACTATAAATGTATATGAAGGTGATAAAATATTAATTGAAAATATTAGAGACAATATTCCAAGAGAGTTCTATATTTATGCTCGAGCAAATAATATAAACACATCTTTATTAAATGCAGGACGTTATACTGATACAATTTATCTAAATTTTGTAACTGATGTAGACACCCCTCCCAAATTTATAAAAGACAAATCAATACAAGTATTTTAATATATTTCAACTTTCTTTTAAAAAAAGGCTCTTTTATTATGAAGTTATTTTTCATTCATTTTTTATCTTTATAAATATCTAGTGATCTGATTTTAATCCTGCACCACACATTGTAAGTAAAGCTTCTTTTGGTTTACCATATTTTTTACAATAATTTAAATAAGCAGCATAATTTGCTGCAGTTGTATGTTCACAATAAACCCCATTTTGAGCAAGGCTTTCTCTTGCACTAATTATCTCATCTTCAGGAGCGTGTATAAATGTTATATCATATTTATAAGCGTATTCTAAAATTTCTTCACCTCTCATAGGCTCCCCTATAGCAATTCCTTCTGCTAAAGTTTTCAAAGGATTTACTTTTGAAGGAGCCTTCTCATTATTTTTATAAGCCTTTAATAAAGGATCACATTTTTCACTTTGGATAGCAATAATATTAGGAATTTTTGAAATTACCCCGCTATTTAACAATTCTTCTAATCCTTTCATTACACCTAAAAATAAGGTACCATTACCAACTGGAATAAAAATATTATTAGGAATTCGATTTAATTGCTCAAAAACTTCATAAATATATGTTTTTGTTCCCTCATAAAAATATGGATTATAGACATGGTTTGCATAGTAAAGATCCTCTTTCTCAACTTTTTCTCTACATACATTAGCACAATGATCTCTACTACCTTCAACTACAGTAACTTTTGCACCATGAGCTTTTATCATATCAATTT
>RZYO01000056.1 GCA_009930325.1 Spirochaetia bacterium
GAGCTACTGTTTTTGCTGGCAATATTTATGTAGCTGGTGGCTTTTATGCCGATGATGAGAGCGGGGCTAGAGGTTATAAAAACGATGTCTGGAGAAGTAGTGATGGAATTAATTGGCAAGAAGTTAGTAGCAACTCGACAACTCCTTGGTCTCCTAGAAAAGATTTTGGGATGGTAAGTACAGAAACTGCTATTTATATTTTTGGAGGTTTTTGTCAGGATGGGACAGGTCCTCAATACCTAGATGATGTTTGGAAATTTGATGGTAGCTCTTGGACTCAATTAGTAAATTCTTCTATGCCTGGTGGACGTTCTGCTTTTGCCTATGAATTAGTTGGGACAGATATTTATATTCAAGGAGGCTCTTTCAAAGAAGCTACTCAATCTAGTACTGGTCGAGTGGATCCATCAATTGAAAATTGGAGTTCTCTCTTTAAACTAGATACAACAAATGATGATGCAACATGGACATGTCTAAAAAAAGTTCCTTTAAATAGTTGTAATAGAAGAAGTGATCATTCTTTAGTATATTTAAATAATAAACTTTGGTTACTTTCAGGAAGAAGTAATAGCTCATTAATATTCACTCGTAACTATCAGACATATGCAACTCTTTATTATAATTTTGATACAAATAGTTGGTTTATGGATTCAAACGGTGCCCCAACAGAGCCAATATATGGTTATTCTGCAGAGGTTCTAAACGATAAAATATATATCCTAGGTGGTTTTTCGAGCAGTGGTCCAAGAAATTCAAGCTGGACACTTGAAGAGGAAGATAATTAAAATGAAAAAAATTTTTATTACAATATTATTAGCTATGTTTATTTTACCATTAAGTGCAAAATCAAATTTCTTAGGGCTAAGCTTTACCGGTCTACCTGAAAATTTTTTATATGAATCCTATCTTGCAGACCCTCTTGCAGTTAATACAGAATTAACTTATAGAAATTATGAAATTGATGAGATTCATCCAAATGAAGTAGGAGAAGAAACCCATTTTGATTGTAAAATTGGTACAAGATTCAATTTCTTTAGAATATCACCTGAAGAACATCCTAATTTAGGAATTGAAGCTGAAATTGGAGCCGCAGTTTGTGCATTCATGAACACTCATGGTACAGATTTATTAAGTACTGACGGAATTTATTATTATACACTTATTTTGAAACCAAATTACTTCTCAACTTTTAAGTGGGGTCACCATCACATATGTTCCCATCAAGGAGATCAACTTGATACAAATGGCGATGGTAATCAATATATTGATTTCGATATTAATGCAATATTGAATGAAAGCAATTTCGTGCGAGATGACTATATTTTATCAGCTGATATTCTACCTCTTTATTTTTTAAAGAACATTAATAAAAATATTGCTAATGCTTTAAAGGTTTATGGTGATTTCATCTACTATAATCCTGCCGAGAGCTTATTAGGTGGCGATTCTAATTCTGTCGTTGAACATGCATATATATGGTATCAATATGGAGCAGAATTAAAACTACCAATATTAGATAATAAATTAGGAACTCTATATATGGCTGGTCAAATAAGCAAATGGCAACAAGGTGCTTTTACCAGCAACTATACTTATCAAATTGGTATTATTTTACCTTCAAAAAAAGAATCTCAAAGAATGAAATTTGGATATCAATTTTATGATGGGCAATCTTTGATTAACAATTACCAAAATAGACGAGCTCGTTTTTCAGGATTTGTATTCACAATAGATCAATAATTTTGCAATTATTATACTTTCAATTAATTAGCCAGAATATTTTCATATTCTGGCTAAAAAAAGTAAAATCATTATAGGAAAAAAACTAAACTAACATTTTTCTTCTCTTTCTTTTTGTTTTTGCATCATAATCGATAATATTGTTTTATCCGTTTGAGCCATCCCTTCATGACTAATTCTAGAAAGGAAATCAAAGCTTTGAACACAATCCATACCAACTATTCCACTTTCTTCTCCTGGTGCATTTCCTTTTATTGCTAAAGTTGTCGCAAGAGCTGCGCTTTGCACACAAGAATATATTTTTAATGCACAAGTCATTTTTGCTCCATCACAAATTATTCCAGTTAAATTTGCAATCATAACATTAATTGCTTTATTCATTTCATCAATAGAACCACCAAGTAAATAAACCATTGCACAGGAAGTTCCAATAGCTGCAGTGAATGCTCCACAAAGAGCTGAAAGTCTATCTTTTTTTGCAGTTAAACAAAGACCTATTAATTCACCAATTGCTAATGCAGAAGCTAATTCATCTTCACTTTTTTCTAGATAAGTAGCTAAAGTTAGTACTGGAAGAGTTATTGTAATTCCTTGGTTACCACTTCCACTATTTATTACAACTGGTAATGGGCAGCCGGCCATTCTTGCATCTGAGGCACTAGCTGCTAAAGTAGCTCCAAGTTTAAATGCTTCATCAAGAGATTGTGGCGGGTCTTGTGTGCTCTCATAAGTTGTTTTACCAACCGCTAATCCAAAATCTTCAATTAGGGCTTGCTTTGCAATAGCTAAATTAGTATTTGCAGCACTAATTAATAAATCTGAAGTTTCTTTTGGAAGCGAAGATGCAAAATCAACAATCTCTTTTAATGTTACATTAGCCATAAAATTGGAATCAATTTCTGTTGTATTAAGTTGTCCTAAAGGTTCGTCAATTAATACTTGATCATCTTTTTGTAAAAATGAAAAATATGAATGATTCCCACTAACAACAGCAATACTTTGATGTTCTTTATTTTTTATTACAACTTTTATATATAGTGGAGGTACATCTTCAACCATATTCAATACAACTTTATATGATGCTGCTAATTTTCTTTGACTATCACTAACATCAGATAAAATTCCAAGTCCATTTTCAATGTTTCCCACAGCAACACCTAAAGCAACTGCAGCTTGAATACCTTTTGAATCACAATTTGGGATTCCAACTCCCATAGCATTTTTAACCATATCTCGGCTAGTTTCTACATAAATGCTATCTATAGTACCATCTAACAACTCTGCAGCCCTAGCTCCAGCTAAAGCACTTGCAGCCGGTTCAGTACACCCCATAGCTATAACTAATTCTCTATTTAATAGATCAATAAATTTTATATTTTCCATAACTGAAATATATCATATGATTATATTCTTAACAAGATTTTTTTTTAGTTTTTCATCTTATTTTTTAATAATTTTTAGTTTAAAATAAATATTAGTTATATAAATTTACAAATAATCAAATATATAAAAATAATAATTATTTACTATAAAAGAATTAAGTCAAAAACTAAGGGTGTTAATATTAAAAATACTAACACCCTTATATATTCATATAATTCTTAATTATTGATTAGCATGTTGCTACAAAAACATCACCTCTATTATTTAAAATCATATGAGTTTTTGCGGCAATAACATAAACATCACCTTTTTTGACATCAATTGTTTTACCATCTATTTTTAAAGTACTTTCATCAAGGAATAAAAGCATTTCTATATTTTCTGTTACAACATCGCTTTCACCTTTTCTATAAACAGCTAAGGTAAACTCTTCCGTTGGTGTTTCAATAATTTCTTTGTTTTCAGTATCAAAATAAGTTTTACATTTCTTTATTTTTAAAGGTTTAATTTTCATAACCTTTAATAATTCAGATACATCCATTTTTTTATTTGTTAAACCACCTCTAAGAACATTATCAGATGCACTCATCAATTCTATCCCATTGCCATAAACATAAGCATGCAATAACCGTGGTTCAAGATATAAGGCTTCACCTTTTTTTAAATGAACAATATTTAATAATAATGGAGCAAATAAACCTCTATCTTTTGGATAATCATCTTTTACTCTATTAATAATTCCT
Source organism: Spirochaetia bacterium (assembly GCA_009930325.1). Classification (GTDB taxonomy): domain Bacteria; phylum Spirochaetota; class Spirochaetia; order Sphaerochaetales; family Sphaerochaetaceae; genus Pleomorphochaeta. The sequence continues at coordinate 3,867 of RZYO01000056.1, forward strand.
TCTTTTGTAAAAAAGTTATCAACCATATTATTAGAATTTGCAACATTCTTTAATAATTCATTTATTAATGTTGAAAGAGTATTCACATCTACGGTGTATAAATATTTAAATATTACTTTTGCTTTATTTTCTACATTTCTTAACAATGGTAAAATAAAAGTATCAAAACCATTTGGAATATATGTCTTTAAATTTGTTATAATCTCATCATCAGGGAGAAATCCACACATTGCAGTAATATCAGATAAAGCATAAATAACTTCAGCTTTTCTATTACTATCCTTATAATTCCATAAAGATTTTGGATTATTTTTTCTAAATTCTTTTTCATTTTCAAAGCCAACTCTTGCTTCTCTATAATCAGGATGACATTGAATCGATAAAGGTTTTTCAATTGCCAAAACTTTAAACAAGAAAGGAAGCTCATCATTAAACATTTTTAAATGTTCAGGACTGAAAAAATTTAAATTATTTTTTAAAAAACTCTCTAAAGATTGTTCACTACTACTTACCATAGAAGGAGCTCCAGGATGAGTACCCATCCACATCTCAGCTTTAGGGTTTCCATCTATTTTTGAACCAGTTAGATTTGGAATAAAATCCTTATTCCCCCAAGCATATTCAAGAACTTCAGCAGTTATTTTTACGTATTTATTCATAGCCTTATCCTATAAAATTATTTTTTATAAATAGTATATTATTAATAGATAATAAACAACATGAAAAAGAGCTCACATATAGAATGCAAGCCCTTATATCAACAAAAAAACATATTTTTTACTTAGAATTTAACATTTTTGGTAAGAAAATTATAGCAATAATAAAACTTATCAATGAAGCTAACCAAGTAACTAAAATACTCATACCCAATATTCCACCAACCAAATATCCAATAAATGAACAGGAAGCTACAGTTAATGCATAAGGAAGTTGTGTTCTAACATGTTCTAAGTGAGGACAACTAGCTCCAGTAGAAGACAAAATAGTTGTATCACTAATTGGAGAAGCATGGTCTCCAAACACTGCCCCACCTAATACTGCACTTACACTAAATAAACAACCATTGATCATATGTGTTGTATCTAAGCCCTTTGCTTGGCTTAATCCAACAATAATTGGCATTACAATTGGAATCATTATCGCAAAAGTTCCCCAAGAAGTCCCTGTTGCAAAAGATATTAATGCTGAAAGCGCAAAAACAATCACTGGAACTAGCCAAATTGGGAAGCCACCACCTACTACAACGTCAGAGAGGTAAGAAGCTAAGCCTAAACCACCATCTTCAGGAGAATACTTAATAATTGCTCCAATAGTCCAAGCCATAGTTAAAATAATTAAAGCAGGAACCATACTCTTTATACCTTCAATTAAAGAATCACTTGCACTTTTAATTGAAAATAGACCTCTTACAATATAGAAAATATAAGTTAAGAATAATGTGATTACAACTGCATAGAACAAAGCCATTGAAGCATCAGTATTATTAAAAGCCTCGCCTAGACTAATAACACTCATAGCTTGATTTACTGATAAAATAGTTTCTCCATCAACACTTAATATCCAAGTTGTTAAAGGGAATAAAACTATTGCAGATACTATTAATACAATTATTGGGAATAACATATCAAAAGGTCTAGCTTTGCTGCTATTTTCATCTCCATCTAATTTTATTTCACCTGGAGCTGGACCATATTCGTCATTATATAATTTACCTGTTTCTTTTGCATATTCAACGCTTCTTTTCATAGCTCCAAAATCTCTTGAAGTAAAGATAATAGTTAAAACCATAATTAAAGTTAAAATTGCATAAACATTAAAAGGGACACTTTTCATGAAAAATGTAAATTCGCTAATATTTAATTGGTCAAAACCTTCTGAGCCTTTAATTAAACTCATTACTGTTATAACCCATGAAGAAATAGGTACTAATATACAAACAGGTGCAGCAGTTGAGTCTAATATATAAGCTAATTTTGCTCTTGGTATTTTATTCTTATCTGTTATTGGTCTCATAACAGTTCCAACTGCTAATGAATTAAAATAATCATCAATGAAAATTATAATTCCACAAAACCAGGTCATTAATAAACTTGCCTTTTTAGTATGAAGTCTATCTGCTGCCCAATGTCCAAAAGCTCTTGCACTTCCGGTTCTGCTAAGCATACCTACTAAACCACCCAGTAAAGCACAGAATAAAAATATTCTTATATTCCACCCATCATTTAAACTACCAGCTAACATATCAGTTAAACTTAATATTGCAACAAAAATATTACCACCAGCTACAATTAATGAACCTGATAATATTCCTAAAAATAAAGCGATAATAACATCTTTAGTGATAAAGGCTAAAGTTATTGTTAGAATAGGGGGAATAAGACCCCAAGCGCCAAAATTTTCCATTATTAATCTCTCCTTACGAATGATAACAATATAGCAGTGTTTTGTGATTTTGTATATTCTTTTTATACAAAATGTTTTATTAATTTAAGAAGTGTTATTATTGTAACAAAATAATTTTATTATAATAACACTTTTTCACAAGAAAAAGCTCTCTAGTGAAAAACTAGAGAGCTAAATCATTAGTTAAATACTTTTTTTATTACTTATTCAAAATTGAGAATTTTACACTAAAAGCATCTGATGGGCTTTGTCCTAAAACATCACCATATTCTTGCCAATAATAAGCAAAATCAAGATGCAGTAGTATTAAATTCAAACCAGCACCAAAACTCTTATAACCTTGACTAATACCTGCTCTTACTTCAAGCATATTTAATAAGCTTATTTGAGCACCGGCATGTAATGAAGCTAGAGCATCACTCTTTAATTGTACTGGAGATCTACTTTGGTTAATTGCATCATTTATTAATCCATAACAATCAATAAAATCAATTGCTAATGAAGGTTTTAATGCACCTTTTACTTTTGGAGCAAAAGATAAACCTAAATCGAAACTCCAAGGTATTTCAACTTCAAAACTATCAGAAGCTTGAGGAGGTGTTGAACCATCAGTACCTAAAACATCTTCACCTGCAAAAGCTACAATTGTTTCATCGTTGTTTATTAAACTCTTTAGATTAGTATATCCAACCATGTTATAATTACCATTGAAGTTTCTTCCAACACCACTTACAGTTAATCCTAGAGGTAAATTTAAATTGGCACCTACTGTAACTGGGATTGCATATCCACTTGCAAATGGAACGGTTTCCATAAGAGTAGTACTTACATCATCACCATTTTGTATTGAACTAATTAAGTTAATAGCTTCATTTGCATCTAGAGCTACAGAATAAGCTTTAAAGTTAAAGGCTCCAGTAGCACCTAAATCAATAGATACATATTTACCAAGTGGAATATTAAAACCTAAAGCTAATGTTGCTGCAACAGTTGTTTCACTTATTGCTGAAGCTGTAGTATAGTCTCCACCACCATTATAACTTCTTAGTTTTTCTTGTACAGCTAAATCAAAACCTAAACCTCTTGTTTTAATTCCAAAATTAGTATCAAGAGTCATTATTTCCCCATAACCATAAGGAATTGATTGTAAGAATAAAACTCCTAAATCAACTGGGGCATTATCATCAGTACCAAGTCTTTCAGCAATTGTAATCAAATCATCGCCTGATTCAGGTAATAATAGATTATATACATTATTAACAGTTAAAGTTAATGATGGTAAAACAATTTTAAATCCATCTTTTGTTATATTAGCTGGGTTATATAAATATGAATCATAATAACCTGCTAAACCTAAGCCAGCATTTCCCATAGCTAATCTATGGCTACTTGTTGGCATAAATGCAGTATTTCTAGCACTTGCAGTAGCTGTTGCTAATAGAGCTGGATCTACAGTAGCAAAAACTGAAGTAGAAGCTAGTATGCTACATGCAACAATACTTATTATTACTTTTTTAATGTTTTTCATAACTTTCTCCTTCTACTTATTCCAATGAACTTTTTAGTTCTTTCAACATATCAATTAATATATTTGCATTTTCATCACTTGAACCTAATCCAACTAGATATATTGCATTTTTAACGTAATTTAAAGCTTTTGTTTCCAAGTCCAAATCTGAAATAATATCATCAGGATTGTTAAACGAATCTTCAAGAGCTATTAAATCAGCTGGAAGAGTAAGACTCATATCTGTAGTGAAAGTATCTGCTTGTATTAACGCTACATTTGATGCTGGAGCTAAGAATGCATCTATAATTTCTTCGATTGTATTATAGTCTTCATCATCTATATCAGTTGCTAAAGTATCAAATACATCCTCAACATTTACTAATACTGTTGCAATAGTGTAGTTAATTAAACCAGTTACACCACAGAATGTTGCTCTATCATCTCCATTAATAGTTGCACGTGTCTTTTTACCTAACTTTGAAGCTCTGATAAAGGCATTAAAACCAGCATATTGATCGCTGTAATTCTTAATTGCTGCGTTAAACTTATCTCTATCCATTGTTGGAATAGCAGCAGTAATATCAACACCTAAAATATCTTGAATTATTAAATCAATTGTATCATTAAATGCATTTAAATATTGAAGACTTTCTTCTGGTAAATCATATGTTTCATCAGTAGGAGACGATACAACTCTTTCTACACTAGATCCACCCTCATTGTTAAACAATGAAAAAAGTTCATTTATTTTTACACTATTTATAATATCTGAAGTTGAACCTTTTGCTTTTGCAACCTTAACCATTAATGCAGCATCACTAATAACGGAATTAATACTATCGTTTATTGATTGATCATCAGTATCAACATCATCAACATCAATATTATCAATATCGTCATCACCAGCAATCAAATTCAAAGCAGCGATGAAACTATTAATTAAATTACTCGCAACTTGAATATTTAAAATATCTGCTTGAGTAGGATTTTGTGGTAATTCAAGAATTAAACCTTCTTTCAATTCATTAAAACTGTCTATAAATTCTTGACTCATACCTGAAGATCCAATATTAGCATTTAAATCTTGCAAAAGTCTATTCATAATAATAACAGTATTGTGAGCAGCAATTATTTGTGCATCATCAGCTGCTTCTTGAAGACTTTCAATAAATTCATCTTCACTACTTCCTGTTAAGGCATTAGCAACAGTAGCTTTTAATTCTAATTTTTCTTCTTCTGTTTGTTTAGGTAAAGTTGGTATTTTATCATCAACAACAGCAACTTTTCCATTTTCTAAATCATGAGAATCTGTAGCATCTTTGGTTGGTATATCTGAAGGAGCAGCTACACCTTTAGGCTGTTCAACGCTAACTACTTGATCAACTTTTACTTTACCGGCTTCAACAGCGCCACTTGATTGTTGTGGTGTAGAAGCTTGTGCTACAGCATTAGCTGCCTCTTGAGCTTGTTCTCCAACTAAATTAACATTAAAAAGCTCTTCATAGGTATTACCTTTAAAAGTATTTAACAAAGTTGAAACATCACAAGAGGATAATAATAAAACTGTAGTTAAAAGGACTAATAAACTTAATCTCTTATTTCGCATATTTTTTCCTCCTAAATTCAAATTATCAAATTTGAAAATTATCTCTTTACATTTACTTATCTTTTTCTACAAAAAAGAATTCTACTAACAAATATATTCTACAATATTAAAGTATAAAAAACACTAAAAAGTTACTAAATTAATCATAATATATTGTATTTTTCCATAATATTTAACAATCACTATACAGATTAACAGTATAATGATTAAAAAACAGATAATGTTATAACAACTTTTATATATATTTTTTATTGATTTTAATATTTTTTACACTATTGTTTATTAAAAAATATTGCTAAATTTTATTATTAATATTTTGACAAAAAAGTAATTGGCGTAAAAAAAGGACTAGTGTTAATATAAAACTCATCACATTACTAGTCCTTTATTGTTATTTTAATAGAATATTAGAAGAATAATTTTTCTATTATTTCTAAATTTACTTTTCTATTTTCTTCAGGATTATCATATAGTAAATCAATTCTGTCTTTATAGAATTCAATAGTTTTATAACGTACTAATTTCATAGTTGAGTTTACAAGACCATCATCTTCACTAAAAGGTTTTTCAATTAAAGCAAATCTAGCAGGATGCCACATAGTTGGAATCATAGTAGCTTTATCTTCATAACTCTTTAAAGTGTTAATTATTAAGTCATAGGCTTCTTTAGAATCTTTTACACCTTTTGCTTTTAATAAAGCTTTAACATTTTCTTCTTGTAAAGTTACTAAAGCAGTAGTGGATGGTTTATGATCATTAAAAACAAGTAGTTGATTAATAATATCAACATTGTTAAACATTATTTCTTCAACTTCCTCAGGAGAATATTTCTCCCCTTCTTTACTTATTAATAAGGCTTTTGCTCTTCCTGTAACTACTAAGAAACCATCTTCATCATAATAGCCTAAATCTCCAGTATATAGCCAACCATCTTTTAATACTTCATTAGATGCTTTTTCGTTCTTAAAGTAACCTTTCATTACATTGTCCCCTTTAATTACGATTTCACCTCTTTGATTGACTTTAGCCTCAGTTCCATCATCAAGCATTATTTTACACTCAATAGAAGGAGCTACTCTTCCGCTTGTACCAAATTTATAACTTTTTGGACTATTACTACTAATAATAGGAGCAGCTTCAGTTAACCCATAACCTTGGAAAACAGGAACACCAATGGCTCCAAAAAAGTGTTGTTGCTTTGCTTCTAGAAGAGCTCCACCACCTACACAATATTTTATTCTCGAACCAAAAACTTCTCTAAGTTTTTTAAATATCAAAATATTTGCAATAAAGTAAGGGAAGAAAGTCTTTACTCTAATAAATCCTTTTGGTTTATTAAACCCATCTCCATTTCTAATAATTGCCGCTTCTAAACCATTATTGAAAATCTTTTCAATAATTCCACCTTTCTTTTGAATTCCTTGTTTCATCTTTTTCATAAAACTTCCACTAATTGATGGAACAGTCATCATAAAAATAGGATTAACTTCTTTTAAATTAATTGGGAAGTTACGTATTATTGAAGCATTAGTTTTGCCTGAATCAACAAAGTGCAAAGTAATTCCTCTTAAGAATGCTGTATAAATACCAACAGTATGAGCAAAAGAATGATCAACTGGCAAAACAATCAAAGTTTCAAATGATGCATCAGGTAATTCAAATAATTTTACGGCATCATGACTATTTGCCCAATAATTTAAATGGGATAACATAATACCCTTTGGATTACCAGTGGTTCCACTAGTATAACAAATATTAATTACATCATTTTCATTAATGTCGTTTATAGAATTTTCAACTATATCTTTATCTTTTGCTAACACCTTTTCACCAGCACTAACTAAATCATCAAAAATATAATAATCTACATCTTTTTTCCAAGACATTTTTTTTGCAATATCTTTTATTCTATTATCTTTTTTATCTAGATAAATCAATATTACTTTATGATCAAATTCAGCATAAGCATTTACTACTTTTTCAATAGTATTATGAGAAACAGCAATCATAGTTGCTTCACTATGATTGACTCTAAAAGCAATTTCACTTTCTGTTAATTTAATTGAAAGTGGTACACTAACACCTCTTGCTTTAATTACAGCTAATTCAATGTTTACCCATTCACTAGAGCCTTCACTTAATATTGCAACTTTATCTTCTACTTTAAAATTTCCTTTTAAAAAACTCGCTGCTATTTTATTAGTAATATCTTCAGTTTCTTTAAAAGAACAAGCAATCCACTTACCATCAAATTTCTTTGTTGTGTAAGCCCTATCTTGATACTTTTGTGATGCTTCCCTGAGCATTGTAATAATAGTTCTTTCCATAATAACCCCTTTCCTAACAATAAATAAACAACTGTCAAAAATAGAATAACTGAGAATTGAAACAATTACAAGTAAAAAAAGATACAACAACCTGTAACGAATGTTATTTATATAGTTAAATAATAAATAAGTAACAAATAATTAAAATATATATTACATAAAAGTTTTTTTAATAATAATGAAAACTATTAAAGACCAAATCAAAATAATAAAAATAGCCCCTAACTTAGATTTTGGTAATTTTTGAAATTCTGAGGACTCAGCTTGTTCTTTAGCTTGTTCCCAAATTTTTTTAGGTATTAATTTTATAGATAAAGAAATTCCAAGAGGGATTAATATTATATCATCCAAATATCCTAAAATTGGAATAAAATCAGGTATTAAATCAATAGGACTTAAGGCATACGAAAGAACAATGAAAATTAAGATTTTCGCAGACAAAGGTGTTTGTTTATTTTTATATGCAAAATATAATGCTAGAAGATTCTGTTTAAGCTTTTTTGCCCATTGCTTTATCTTTTCCAAAAATAAGACTCCCTTATATTAACTATTTCAAGTAATTAATATAAGGGATTTAACTTAATTAAACAATTAAAATTTAATAACATCATAAAACAAAAAACTCAAACAAATAGTTATGAAAATTAAATACCCTTATAACTATCTTTTTTTATCCAAGAACTAATAGCAAACTCTACATCATCAGAGTTTATAATAGCTTTAGTATATTCACAAGGTACTCCTTCAGTATTAGTAGAAACCCTATTTAATAAAGCTTGAGCAGAGGATGGCTTTGCATTAATTATTTTACAAACCCAATCTTCTGGTATAATTGGTGATACTGTTGAGACACTAGCATCAATTAATTCATTTTTTATATTTGATATTATATTTAACATTTTCTCATTTTTTAAATCATGAGTTTTTATTTGGTTTGGTGATATTGAAGTACACCAAGTCTCAATATAAGCTTCAGCAACATTACCTCGGTATCTGATTCTTCTTAAATACAATACTTCTTCAAAATCACCGATTTGTAATTTTCTTGCAACAACACTATCAGCAGCAACACTCTTACATTCAACAACTTCATAAGTAATGGAATCTTCACTTTCATGTGAAGAACTCACTTCAATTGGATCTCTATTACTAGCTTTTACAAAAGTGCCTTTGCCTTGGATTCTTTTTACAAACCCACTATATTCTAATTCTTTTAAAGCTCTTCTTATAGTAATTCTTGAGACATCATACATTTCACATAATTGAGATTCAGATGGAATTAACATTCCCTCGTACCAACCCCCAATTACTATTTTTTCTTTAATTGAATTATAAACAACACTATGCTTGAACATGTTTACCCCTTAAGAAATTAAGTTTAGTATAACTAGGTTACTATCAAAATTAAAAAACTACAATATAAAAATAATCTATTTACCATCATTTAATAATGTTTTATTAAAAAATATTAACTTTTGATTTATTTTTATCTCAAAAAACAATTTTTGAATTAGATATAAGTCAATAATTATAAGAAATAATTTCGAAAATAATAATTTATTGAAAAATTTATTATTTTATAATTTTTTTTATATTAAAATTATATATTAAACCCAAAAAACACATAATTTAACACATTATGTAAAATTATTTTTTTATAACTTAATTACGCTTCATCTAATAAACGTTTTTCGCCTTCAAGAGCTCTTATTCTTGATATTTCTTGACTTACTTCAATTACCCCTTTATATATATTATTTTCAAATAAAGGGAAATAGCGAATATGAATAAAAGCATTATTCATTTGAATCCAAAACTCAGCAACTTCACGTTTTCCTGCTTTAAAATCATCCAATATTTTTTCAACAATATGAACACTTTTGGGAGGATGACAGTTTTGAACATCTCTTCCAATAATTCCTTCTGAACGAGGGAAAATTCTTTCTGTGCCTTGACTGAAATATCTTACCTTATCATTTTCATCAACATAAGTAATATCTATAGGAAGATTTGTAAGCATTAAATTAATTTGAGAAATTGATAATTTTCCAACACTCAAATTAATTAATTCATTCTCTATGTTTGTTGTAAAATTACTTGGTTTTTCATTTCTTTCATAAACAACTTCAGGAGCCCATAGATTTCCAGGCTTTATCCAAGCATAACCTATTTCAGCTTCTCCTCTTCTTATTTCAATCCAGGCAGATTCAGGTAATTTCCTTAATGCAGTAGGAAATAGTATTTTCTCCTCCATAAATATCATTCTCTTTAACTGCGAGATAAGAGCTTTTGATTTTGAGATACACTCTTGAATGTTTTTATCTATTGAGGCAGATTTTATTTTTTTAAATAAAGCTCTTATTTCATCATGCTTAGCCCACATTACCTTTGAAGGACCAGTAAAACCAACATTTTCAAGATATGGAAAAAGTTGATTTTCTTTTCTAGTATAATGAATATCAATAAGCGATAAATTACTTAATGTTTTATCAAAATCTGTAAAATCTTTAGTCCTTTTTAATTTCTTAAAAGATTTTTTAAATTTTACAATTTGAGATTTTAATTCCTTATTTTCAGCTCTATAATTTGCAATTGGATGTCCACTTATTTTTTCATTTCCATTTTGTATTCTTTTGGAGGCGCTCTTTAGTGCTTCATGAAAAGTATCAACGTGTAATTCACATAATTTTTGAACTTCTTCCACTGCTACACCTTCAGCAATAAGAGCTTGTTCTGCTTCTGCAATTTCTTCAGCGCTTAAAGTATCAAGCAATTTTTTAAAATCTTTTTTTATTTCTTTCTGAACTGAAATAGAACCTCCACTCTCATTAAGTGCTTTGATAATACTATTTAATTCTTCTTTTCTTTTTTGAGAATTGTTTATACTTTCTGACATATTTTTACCTCCATAAAAATCTGATAGATTCACATTAAATGAAGTTTTTAATACTTCAACATCTTTAAAAAGCTTATAAAGCTCTTCACCTTTAATTTTTGATTCTACTAATGGGAATAATATATTTCTCTCTCTATAAATTAAATTACCTATTTTAAAATACATATCACCATAAAGTTTATTAAATTCTTTAAAATCTAATGGAGAAATCTCAACTACTTTTAATAAAGCTTTTAAATCATTTAAAACGCCATCTTGAATATGCCACATAAGTTTAAGACAATTCATATTAGATAAATATTGTTCTAGAGTAGGAAAGAGAGAATTCTGAAGTTTAAGATAGTGCGGTCTAATTTCATTAAATTCTAAAATCATGTTTTTTAAAGTAAGAGGAATAGTATTATTTTTGGCTTTTTGATAACCTAATGCAAAATCTTTATAAATTTTACTTGTATTGGCTCTATGCTTTTCCAATCGGAAATTCTCTTCAAGTAAGAGTTCTAAATAAGGATTCTTCGTTACATAATGATTATTTCTTTCAAGACCTTTTTCGCAGGCTCTAATAAACTTAGATACAGTGACTTCTATTAAATCAAAATCATTCTGGGTTTCAATAAATCGGTCTATTACTGAATTAATATTTTCTATATTTGCAATATTTAAATATTCTTTATATTTTTCAAATTCTTGACGAGTATTACTACCCACTGATAACTTGAGTATATACTCAAAAAGAAAATCTTCAATACTTTTATCATTTATCAATTCGATTAACTCCTTTTCGAAAAAGAAAAAAATTGTATCTATATTTCTACTATGTATAATTTTTGTTATATATAGATTAAAACAATAAAAAAATTCAGGATTTATGAATAATTACAAAATTGAAAACAATATTTTAAATCCTTTTTCTTATAATTTAATTAAATTAATTTTTTATCTTTTACCCATTTCTTTATTAAAATAATTAATTATAAGTTATATAATTAGAATAAGCACAAATATTTCATCCGTCAATCAAAGATTTTGACTTTATAGGTATATCTATCAAAACTATATTTAATCAATGGAAATAAGTTTAAATACTAAAAAACATACATTTTTGTAAGTAATTTATGCCATTCATTTTTTTTAATATTTTATTATTTGAAAATTCTAAATTTGGGAAAGGATAGAAATGATATCCTTTTAAAATTATAAGATTGTAATAGAATCTATTCACATTTTATTTGAGATTCAAAGGCCCCAATTATGAGGGAATAAGTCGCAAATATTTTTTAATATTTATATATAAAAAAGGACCTCTAAGATAGTAGAAAGAATGTATTATAACTACTTCTTAGAGATCCCTTTTTCAATCATCAATTATGCTATTAATTATATTATGCTATCTACTCAAAATTGAAAATTTTAAGCTAAATACATCATTTGAAATTGGATCAGTATTATTATTCCAAGAATAAGCAGCGTCCATATGGACAACTAAGAAATCAAAACCAGCTCCAAAACTCAAACTATTACTATTAATTCCTGCTTTTACATCTATCATATTTAACAATCTAAATTGAGAGCCAAAATATAAAGCATTAATTATTTCTTTATTAACTATACTAGAGGATGTTTCTGCAAAATCTGAGTTAAATAGAATATCATAACAATCAAGACAATCTAAAGAAAATTGAGCTTTTAACATTTCTTTATTTAAAAGTGTTGGTACATATGATAATCCTAAATCTAAAGAACCAGGAGTTTTAGCAATAAAGGTTTCTAAATTAGAATTTGCTGAATAATTTTCACCTAGATAATCTGCAACAGTTTTGTTACTTATAAGATTAGGATAACCAGTCATATAATAGTTTCCATTTATATTTCTATATACTGCACTTATTGATAGTCCTGCAGGTAAGTTTATATTTGCACCCACAGTAAATGGAGTAGCGGAACCTATTGCAAAAGGTACACTATTTCTTAAATAATTATCCATTGCTTCAACATCGAGTAAATCAGATGCACTAATATTATCCATAGATGAAGAATAGGCTCTAATTTTATAAGCTCCATTAATCCCTAAATCAATAGAAAAGACATCTTTGATTATATTTAATTTGAATCCAAGAGCTAAAGTTAAAGCAATATTTGTTTCATTAATTAAAGAAATTGTACTATCATTAATATTATTTTTGTAACTATGAAGTTTTTCTTGAAGAGCTAAATCTAATCCAATAATTCTAGATTTGAAACCAACATTTGTATCAAAAGTAACAACTTGAGAAGGTCCACTAGGAATTGAATTAATAATTAAAGAAGCTAAATCTGATTGTGCACTTTCATCATCTTCTAACCTTTCAATAATTTCAAAAATATTTTCAACATTATTTGCAGGATTAATCAAACTATTAACATTATTTATAGTAATTGTTAGAGAAGGAATCATTAATTTAAATCCATCTTTACTTATATTAGCTGGGTTATATAGATAACTATCATAATAACCACCTAAACCTAAACCAGCTCCACCAATTGCAATTCTATTACTACTAGTTGGCATATATACTGAAGTTCTTACTTGTTGAGTTGGCAAGTCTTCCTCAAAAGAAAATGAAGAATCTGCGAGTAAAAGGCTATTTGAACCAAGTAACAACAAAAGAACACAAAGTCCTATTTTAATATTTTTCATACTACACTCCCAATGATGATTTTTTTCTAAATAGAAAATTTTAATTATTTAACTTACCATATATTTTTACACATTTATTTCAAAAATAAAAACAAAAAAAACAATATTTTACTAACTAATAATAAGGACACTAAGGGTTTAACTAAACATAAGTAATGTAAAATAATTTTTATATTATAAAATAGTTATATTTCTAATCAAAATATTTATTCATATAATATATTTATTATATTTATATTATTTAAAATGTTTTTAGATATACAAATAAAACTGAACAATATTATATCAAAATTTTAATAATTTTATTTTTCCAAAGAAATAAATTTTAAGGTTTTCTTTTTTATTATTTAAAAGAGATAATAAATAAAAAAATATTAAGTTAAAAAATGATTTTTATTGCTTTGATAAATACTATATTTTATTACCTAAAATAATTTATAATTGCTTTATAGAAAAAAGGAAAAACAAATGAAAAAAATAAAAATAACTGTAATGAAAAAGGCAAACTATGAAGATTTAATTCAAAAATATGAAAACCCAATTGAAAATCCTTGCAATATGGTAGAAGGTCAAATTTTCATTGCTGAGGGATGGAATAAACCAAATGGATTTTGTGATAGTGCTTGGCAAAGTCTTTCTGCATTTGTTATGACACTATCTCATGGTGGTCAAGATATTTATGAGGGATGGATGAAAAATAAAAAATCTGCAATGATTTCATGTAATGATGGCTTTAGACCTGTAAGTTTTTTAATTGAAGCTTTAGAGGAAGAAGTATAAAAAACGCAAGAATATTATTTCTTTCATTATTTATATTTTAATTAAGATTTAAGCTTCATTATTTTTTTCGATTGACTACAATTATTTTTATTTTTTTTTGAATCTTCTATTAACATTTGTGTCCACCATTTTGAACTAGTAAGTAAAAACCAAGAAACAAAGATAAATAGATAATAATACCATTCAATAATTTTCCCAAAAAAATAATTTAAAATTAAATAGATCAAGGTAAATAATATTGCACCTTGAAATCCTCTTCTAAATCTGTTTTCCAAAATATATCTCCACCCTATTAAAATAAGATTTAATCTTATATCTTTATATATGTTATAAAACTTATTTACATTTTATTACAACAAAATTATATATTACTTTAGCTATTGTACATGTTATATTAAAAGCTATAACTAAACATCATAATAATAAATAAGAAAACTAAAAAAAAAGCTTGCAAAAGTATTAAAAACAGTTTAAAAGATTATCAATCATCTTATTCCTGACTTTATGACTTACAATGCTTAAAAACAGCCTAAAGCTGCATTTTGAATCTTAAATTGCAAGTTTAAGCTGTTTTTGCTTTGAAAAATTTAT
>RZYO01000196.1 GCA_009930325.1 Spirochaetia bacterium
TTTAATGAGTAAATTTAAAAATATTCCAACTATTTAAGGTTTAGAACACACGAAAAAAGAAATAAAAAGCATCCAGTGCCAATTAAGACAATGAATGCTGTATAATCTTTAGTATTTAACATACGTATTTATTGTGGATTGTATGTAAATAAAATGAGGGCTTATTTTGATAAGCCCTTTATTTATACATATCACAAAGTAATAAAAATAATAACTAAAATTAATAAAAGGATTAAACTAATAACAAAATACATTTTTCTTTGTTTTTGTTTTATCAGTTTTGAAACTGTAATAATCTCTTTTTCTAAATCTCTTTTTTCTTCTATTTCTTTTAACTCTTTCTTTCTATTTTGTTCTTCTTTTTCTTTATTAATTATTTTCTTTTGCTTTTCGCTTTCAATATCATAATAACAACTTGAACAAAGAACAAATCCTCCACAATCAAAGAGTTTATCATAGTAGCTGTCTCCACAATGTTGACATATATATAATCTTAATAAATCACCATTTTTTAACAATTCACAAACAACAACTTTTTTTACAATATCATCATCAACAAATTTTCTACTCATAAATCTTTGAACTAATGAATGATGTGGTAATTCTATATTTCTATTTAAATTCTCGCCTAATTGAACTATTCTCTCACTTAAATACCTATCTTGTGTTATTAATAGGATATTATTATTCTTTCCTCGTTTCTTCAACAAAGCAACTAAATGATCATCAGCAATACCAATGCTTCCAGTATCAACTTTTTTAACTAGACCTTTAGTAGCTAAATATTTAATTAAAAAGGGTCTTACTTTTGCTCTTAATCTTACATCAAGATCTTTTTCTTCATTATGAGCAATACCATAAAGTTCTTCCATTGTTTTTTCTAGAATAACTAATTTTTTTCTTCTTCTACGTAAAGATGAACTAACATTGGCAATAAAATATAAGAACCAATCTTCTTGTATTAATGGAGCAGTATCAATATATACTTCATCAAATCTTTTTATTTGAATATCTAATTCTTCTGTTGCTAAGTCAGTCCTTACATAAGAATTTAATAAGCCATAAAAGGAGCAAACGATTTCTTTGCTTAGTGAATAATTTTTTTCATAATATTCATCTTTATAATCTAAATCTAATTTTTTAAAACAAATAATTATTTTATATTCTTCAATATTTAAATCTTTTGATAAATTATTAATAAAATTATTATAATCATTCTTTGCGGTGTTTTCTTTTTGTATTTCATCATTTTTCATTAATAATTTTCCTTATTCTGTTTTTAGAATACACTACCAAATATATTCTTAGCAAGTCAAAAAAAATACTGCACTCTTTTAACAAGTACAGCATTCTATTTCTTTATTTCTTTTTTGCTCTTTTTTTGGCTATTGAAATTTCAATTTGTTCTTTTGTCAAATTTAAAGCTAACTGTTCATCCATTCTCGCTTTTTCATCATCAATGGGAACATTAGTTTTTCCATGCTTAAGATAGTACCCATAACGACCAAAATATAATTTAACAGGAGCTCCTTCTATTTCACCAAAATCTTTTATTTCTGACTTTGTTTTTGTTCCACTTGAAGAGACTTTATGAGAATTTAATTTAATTAACTCCATAGCTTGATCATAAGTAATAGTAAATAATTGTTCATCATGATCTCGTTTATTTAAATTAATATTTAAATCACCATAATTTAAATATGGACCATATTTCCCTTTTGTTGCAACTATTTGTACACCAGCTTCATCTTCTCCCAAAATTCTTGGCAAAGATAAATATCTTTTAGCTATTTCAATATCTTTTTGTGAATCTTCATCATTTTGGTACCAAGAAGGAATACTAGCTCTTTTTGGTTTATTTTCATTATCTTTTCCAACTTGCCAATAAGGTCCAAATCGTCCAGAACATAGATATATTTCATTACCATCGTCATCATTATCTAAAAATATAGGTTCATTTTTTACTTTACCTTTTTTAATAAGTTCTTTGATGTCTTCATCAGTAATTGTTCCTGGTAACATTGTTTTAGGTAAATTAAGATATTCCCTTTTACCATTTACTTCATTTCCCAATACATATGGGCCATAAGGACCAATCATAATAGGATTATCATCACTAATTTGAGGAAGGGACAAAGTTTTTGCAAGAAGTTTATCATCTAAACTTTTTTGAACTTTAACTTTTTCTTTTAATCCATTTTCACCTAAATAAAAAGATTCTAATAATTTTTGTTTATCAATTTTATGGTTGGCTATTTCATCTAAATCAGCTTCAAGCAATCTAGTAAAATCATAATCAACATATTTTGGAAAGGAATTAATTAAATACTGACAAACAGCAAAACCAACAAAAGTTGGAATTAAGGAATTCCCTTCTTTTATCAAATATTGTCTTGTTAATAATGTATCAATAATTGAGGAATAAGTTGATGGTCTACCAATTCCTCTTTGTTCTAATTCTTTTACTAAAGTTGCTTCGGTAAATCTAGGTGGAGCTTTTGTTTCATGCTTAAGTGCAAGTAGTTCATCTAAATCTAAAACTTGACCAATTTTTAAAGGAGGTAATAAAGTTTCTTTATCTTCAAGGGCTGCTTCAGGATCATCTTTGGATTCAACATAAGCCCTCAAAAAACCAGGGAATACAATTTGTGTTCCACTAGCACTAAATATTGCATTATTTGATTCAATTTTTACACTAGTTGTATTTTTTTTAGCCTCTGCCATTTGGGATGCTAATGTTCTAGCCCAAATTAAATTATATAAAGCTAATTCTTTACCACTTAAATTTGTATCTTTGGGCGAGACAAAACTGTCCCCAGCAGGTCTAATTGCTTCATGCGCTTCTTGAGCTTCAGCATTATTAGCTTTAAATTGTCTTACTTCTTTAGAAAGATATTCACTCCCATAAAGGTCTACTACACTATTTCTAGCACCGTTTATGCCTTCATCACTCAAAAACGGGCTATCAGTTCTCATATATGTAATTAATCCATTTTCATATAATTTTTGAGCAACACGCATTGTTTCTTTAGAACTAAAATGAAGCTTTTTAATAGCTTCCTGCTGAAGTGTACTAGTAATAAATGGTGCATTAGGTTTAGAGCTAGTTGGTCTACTTATTATATCATTTATAACAAAAGGACCTTCTTCAATATTTGAAATAATATTATTTATTTCTTTTTCATCTAGAAGTAAAGTATTATCGTTTTTGTATTGTCCTGTTGTTGAATCAAAACTCTTACTTGAAGCAATATTTTTGTCATTATATTGAGTTAATTTTGCATCAAATTTACCATTCTTTGTATTAAAGATTGCTTTAGCATCAAAGTATTCACTCTGCTTAAAAACTATTCTCTCTTTTTCTCTTTCAACAGTTAACCTCAATCCAGGGGATTGAACTCTTCCAGCACTAAGTTTTCTAGATGCGAGTTTTTGTCCAACTAAAGAAGAAACATCATATCCAAAAAGTCTATCAATAATTCTTCTTGCTTCTTGAGCATGAACCATATCTAAATCTAAATCACGACCTGAAGTTAATGAATTTTGAATAGCTTTCTTTGTGATTTCATGGAAAACCATCCTCTTATATTTAACTTTTGGTTTTAATACTTGAAGTAAATGCCAAGAAATACTTTCTCCCTCTCTATCTTCATCAGTAGCGAGTAACAAAAAGTCTGTTTTTTTTATTTCTTCTTTTAGAGTTTTTACTAAAGCCTTTTTTTCCGTTGGAATTATATAACGAGGGGTAAATCCATTTTCTACATCAACTGCATCTTTATCAGAATCCAAATCTCGAATATGACCATTACTTGCAACTACAGTGCAATTTGATGGTAAGAATTTCTTAATTGTCTTAGCTTTTGTAGGAGACTCAACGATAATTAACGTTTTAAGGCCATCCATTTCCTGCATTCAATCCTCCAATTATGGCAAAATATTTATTGCTATTTATACAAGTTATAAAAAGGGAATCTGTTTTTGTCAACGCTCAAGCCCATTTTCAATATAATAATCGTTATTAGAAAACAAAGAAAATACTAAATTAACAAAATATAAGTAACACTTAAAAATATTATCTGTTATTATTTTTATATACTATACTATATATATA
>RZYO01000057.1 GCA_009930325.1 Spirochaetia bacterium
AAATATTCCTAGATAAAGAATTGATAAGATTCCTTTAGTATAATCAATATTTGTAATTACTAATTTATCATAAAATACAAAAAATAGTAGAGATAATACAGAAGCTGTTATCATTTGTAGAAAGGTCATTTTTATAACATCTACTTTTTTAGAGACAATACCTAAGTAAGATATGTGAAGTGCAAAAAATAAGGCACAAAGAAGTGTTAATAAATCACCTTTAGATAGAAGAACATTTGAAGATGGTGAATATGTTAAAATTACTACTCCTAAAAAAGTTATTAGGGGTAAGAAGAAAAATTTAGTTTTAGGCTTTTTTTTAAAAACAAACATTGTAATAAATGGAACCATAATTACATAGATTGCTGTAATAAAGGCATTGTTTGAAGGGGTTGTATATTTTAATCCTATTGTTTGTGTATAAAAACCTAAAAACAAGAAAGCTCCAGCAATTATTCCATATTGAAATTCTTTCTTTGTTATAGTTTTTATTTTTTTAAAAAAAAGTATTAATAATATAATACTGGCAATACTAAAACGGAGTAATAATATAAGGGATGTACTCATATTACTATCTATTGCATATTGAGATACAGGAAAAGCACTACCCCATATCAAAGCTGTTAACGCTAAGGCTAGATCAGCAACTTTTGAATTCATTTATTACCTCGTTTATCTAAGAAACTTTCTCTAACAACTAAATTTACTGGGATATTTACTGTAATCCCTTTATTTCTTTTTAATACCATTCTTTCAAATGCTATTCTTGCAGCCATTATTCCCATTGTTTTTGTATGTATTTTTATGGTAGTTAATGAAGGGCTTAAATACTGAGCTTCAGGAATATCATTACAACTTATAATTGAAACATCCTCAGGAACTTTTATTCCACCTTCTTTTAAAGCCTTTAATACACCCAATGCCATAGTATCATTTTCCACAAAAAAAGCTTCTGGCATTTTATTTTGCTCAATTGCTTTTTTTGCTAAATTATAGCCTTCATTGATTGTTGTATCTTGTGAAATGAAAAGATATGATTCATCAAAAAGGTTCTTTTCTTTTAATATTTTAGTAAAATATTTTTCTCTAGCATCTTGATGAAAGATATGAGTTTCACTATCTATATTTTGAGAACCAATAAATCCTATTTTAGTAAAACCATTTTCTAAAATAAAATTTATAACTTTTTCCATTAATTTTTCCCAGTCAATTAAGATAAAATCTGAAGTCCCATCACTTTTGTGATGAAAATCAACCATTATTAAAGGTATATTTAATTTCTTTATTTTTTCTCTTAATTGTAAACTCCAGAAAGAGCCTGAACCTATTACTACTATAACAGAATGTTCTTCTAAATCTAAATCAGTATTTTCTTCACTATAGTAATATTCTTTCATTGAAAGCCCTAATAATAGGCATTCTGCTTTAAAATTACTTCTTATAGATAAATAATAAGGATCTTCAATCTCCTCCATTTGATTATATAATAGAATCAATCCAATACTTCCAGTAATTTCAAATTTACTTTTAGTATTTGCCTTTGGAGTTTCACTTATTGGATAATTTAACTCTTCTGCTATTTGTAATATCTTTTGCCTATTTTCTAAAGATATAGAAAATGATGGATCGTGATGTATAACACGAGATACTGTAGATATTGATACATTTGCTTTATTTGCTATGTCTTTTAATCGTGCCATGTTACCCTCTTTACTTTTCTTTATGTTAATTTAGTTATTCTTTTGTGTCAAGAATAGTTTTCCTAAAAATTTTTCAAAGTTTTACTAAAATTTCTTTACTTTTAGGAAAACTCATAATATACTCAATTTGAGTTTGAACTTAAAGATTTGAAACACAATAGGAGGAAGTTATGAAAAAACTTAAAACAATGTTAATTTTATTTGCAATATTAGCATCTATTTCAATGCCGATATTTAGTAGTGGTGAAAAAGAAAACAGTAAAGAAGATATGAAAATAACTGTTTGGATTCCTGGTGATGAGGAAGAATATGGTTTCTATTTTGATGCTTTGGCTAGTTTTAAAGAAAAAATGGAAAATGAGGGTAAAAGTTTTGATTATGTTATAGAACAACAACCTTGGGGTGATTATTGGACAAAACTTCCTTTAGAAGTCAATAATAAAAGAGGTCCAGATTTATTTTTAACTCATCCAGCTTATGATGAAAACATTAGAGGTATTTCAAAAGAATTGTCTCTTAGTGATGCTGAAAAAGCAAAATTCGCTGTAACTGATTTATATCTAGGTCCTAATGGGGAGCCTGTTTATATTCCAACTACTTTTGTAAGTAAAGTTATGTATGTTAATAGAGCTTTAGCTCCTAATTTTAATACAGCTAATTGCAAAACTTGGGATGGGTTTGTTAAAGAATTAGAAAAACTTTTACCAAACTCAGGCAGTGCTGATGCTTTAGCTGAAGGTATAATTCCTTTCCAATATTCTTATCATATGTTATATGATCTTCGTTACAATGCAGGTAAGACGTTCACAGATAGAAACGGAAATCCAACTTTAGATGATACTGGTTTTGATTTCTTAAAATCATTAGATGATAAAGGTGTTACTAATTATGTAGCAAGAGAAAGTGCTGAAGATGAATTAAATAATGCAACTGCTGCTGTTGTTTATGGAGAACCATGGATGGAATTCTGGGCATCTGATAAAGTAAAAGATGTTATTGAAGCCTTCCCTGTTCCAGGTAAACATACTACTAAAGCATTAGAACTTTCTTTTGGTATCAATAAAAACATCTCTGGTGCAAAATATGAACTTCTAAATGAATATGTAAAGTTTATGCTTATGGATAAAGATACTATTACTTCCATTGTTAAAGGTAGTTCAGGTACTCCTAATCTAAAAGGTTTAGTAGTTGATTATAAAGCTGGTACTGCAGGTGCTGCTAATGTTAATACTTCTAATGCTCTTTTATTCTTACCTTCACAACCTTTTGAAGTAATTGTTAAAAACTTAATGGCTGACTGGGAAGGTCTTGGTAGTACGAAAACTAGAGAAGAAACTGTTAAGAATGCTAATTATGCTGCAAGTCAAATAGATCTTAATGTAATTAAAGTACAAGAAGATTTATATAGAGATAATTTATAAAAATCATTTAATATTAGTGCTCCAATAATGGAGCACTAAGTATAAATATTATAGGCAATTTTATGAAAAAAATTAATTCTTTACAAAAACAAGATAATAAAAGTTTATTCTTTATTTTAGGAATGATTATTCTTGTTCTTTATTATGCAATACTATTTATTTACCCCCTCTCTTTAGCTATAATTAGAAGCTTCTATGACTGGAATCCTTTAAAAGGGTCTCTGAAATTTACTGGTGTAAAAAATTATATAAATCTATTTAAAAATCCACTTTTTTTAATTTCTTTGAAAAATACTATTATATTTACTGTTTTAGCAGTAATTGGTAGAGTTTTAATTAGTTTATTAATTTCACTTGGATTAGTTTCAATTACAAAAGGCAGAAACTTTTTACGTAGTACATATTTTCTACCTGTTATAATGCCAATAGTTGCTGTTTCTATTATTTGGATTTGGGTTTATCATCCTCAATCTGGTTTAATAAATATGTTTTTAGATATGTTTGGTCTTCAAAAACAATTATTTCTTAAAACCCCATCTCAAGCACTATATTCTGTAATAGTAATGGTTATTTGGAAGGATGTAGGATATTCAGTTATTATTTTTACAGCTGGGTTACTAGGAGTTCCCAAAAATTTAAAAGAAGCAGCCTGGATTGATGGAGCTAATAGAAGAAAAACTTTCTTTGCTGTAACTTTCCCATCCATTATGCCTACTTTTACATTTGTATTAATAACTGCATTAATTAGTTATTTCCAATCTTTTGTTGAGATTTTTATTATGACTGGTGGAGGTCCTGGAACTAGTTCTTATGTTTTATCATATTTAATCTTTGATCAAGCATTTAAATCATTTAACTTTGGATATGCTTCAGCTATATCAGTATTTTTATTCTCTCTTATTACTCTTATAACTGTTATCCAACTTAAAGTCTTACAAGGGGGAAATAAAGAATGAGAAAACCTAATCAACTAAGCAAACCGGCTGAACTAATTATTTATATTTTATTAATAGTTGCTGCATTAATTGCAACTATTCCATTCATCTGGTTAATTGCATCTACTTTTAAAACTAATTTTGAAATAGTCGGTGTTCCTGCAACTTTTTTCCCAAATGAAATTACCTTTGATCATTATCAATATATTGTTGGAAAATTTAAAATTTTCTCATACTTTTTTAACTCTCTATTTTTAGCAATTATTAGAACTACTGCTGGTGTCTATACTAGTGTTTATTTAGGTTATATTTTTGCAAAATTTGAATTCACTTTTAAAAAAGCAATATATTCAATGATTGTCTTTACAATGACAGTTCCAGCTTTAGTTACTATGATCCCAACATATGATATGGCTAATAAAGCAAATTTAATTGATTCTTGGTGGGCTATTATTCTACCTTCTGTAGTTGTTTCTTTTGGTATTTTTATGATGAGAATGTATATTACAAAATCAGTACCCAATCCACTTATTGATGCAGCAAAAATAGATGGTGCTGGACAATTCTTCATTTTCCATAAAATAGTTTTACCTTTATCAGTCAATATGATTTCTGCTCTTTCCATTTTTATATTTCTTGGTAGTTGGAATGATTTTCTTTGGCCATACTTAGTTTTAAACAATCAAAAGAAGTTCCCTTTATCAGTAGCACTTCAAATGATGGTTGGTCAAAACAACACGAACTATGGTGCCCTGTTTGTAGCTACTTTATTAACTATAGTCCCTATATTAATAGTTTATTGGATTCTTCAAAATAAATTAATTGAAGGCGTTTCAATGACTGGTATTAAATAATAAGAAAATGAGAGATAAGAAAATATGAATATTGATTTAAGAAAAATACCTTTTTCCAGATTTGGCTCTTACAGTGCAATAAATTTAGGTAAAATGAATGAAAGTATAAATGATAACACTCTTTATTTTAGAGATGTTGGTGCTGGTGATAACAATCCTGGGTACATCTTTAAAATAATAATAAATACTAAAAATGATTATCTAATTACTTCAACTGAAACATATATAAAAGTAAAAGAGAATAATAGTGATAAATTCCTAATTATTTGTTTCCCTGATGAAAATAGAGTTCGTTTCAAATCTAATGGGTTATCTTTTACATTTAGTTTTATTTTAAATTCTTATGATCATATCAATTCATTATCTTCAAACAAATGGGAGCTTCACAATTATTCAAATGAGATGAAACTTGGTATTAATTTATTAGAGGGAATTTGTAAGTCTAATTTAGTTTGGG
This sequence comes from Spirochaetia bacterium, assembly GCA_009930325.1. Classification (GTDB taxonomy): domain Bacteria; phylum Spirochaetota; class Spirochaetia; order Sphaerochaetales; family Sphaerochaetaceae; genus Pleomorphochaeta. Next base: position 5,368 of record RZYO01000057.1, read on the forward strand.
AAAAGATTCAAACTACGAGTGGTGATTTATTATTTAGTGGATCTAATATTGATATTGATGTTGAAAGATATCAATGTGTTTCTTTAAACAAGGAAGTTGTTTTATCTTTTGAAGAAGAATTGGAATTAGCAAAAAAACATTATAATGATTTTTCTACCAAAGTCCCCTCCTCAAAATTATCACATCTACAGAGTGGAAGAGATTTAGCAACTTATATCCTTTATTCCATTGTTGTTCATCCTCTTGGATTATTAAATAAATATGCTATGTATATGTCAAAAAACTGGATGACCAATATTTGGTCCTGGGATAATTGTTTTAATGCTTTGGGTATTTGTACTTTTAATGAAACTCTAGCCCTTGATCAACTTCTAATCTTTAATGATAAGCAAGATGCCTCAGGCATTTTACCAGATACTATGAACAATTTATATTGTTCTTACTCTTGTACAAAACCCCCTGTTGAAGGTTGGACTTATTTAAAAATGATGGAGTTAAATGATTTCTTTAAACAAGAGACTCAAGTTAAACCTATATATCAACAACTCATTGGCCTAGAAAAATATTGGAGAGAATATAGGACTTCAAAAGATTTTCCTCTTCCTTACTATAATCATGGAAATGATTCAGGTTGGGATAATGCAACTCCTTTTATAGATGGGCTTCCTGTTACTACTGCAGATTTACCAACCTATTTGATTTTACTATATGAAGCTCTTGAAAAGCTGGCAATTATTCTAAAACTAAATAAAGATGCATTAACTTTCACTAAAAGAAAAGAAGAGATGATATCTAATCTTATAAACAATCTCTGGGATGGAAGCAGATTTAGATCTTATCATCATTTAAACAAGTGCTTTACAAACAAAGGTAATTCATTAATTGAGCTTACTCCAATTCTTATTAGTAAATACTTACCAAAAGAAATTGTAGATAAATTAATAAAAGAACTTATTTCTTCTAAGTTTATAACAAAACATGGTATAGCAACTGAAGCATTAACAAGTCCTCTATATACAAAAAATGGATATTGGAGAGGCCCTTTTTGGGCTCCAACCTCCCTCTTGTTCATTGATGCTTTAAAAAATGTTGGAGAGAAAGAATTATCAGAAAAACTAGCTCTTGCCTATTGTGAAAACGCAACAAAATATGGGATGTGTGAAAACTTTGATCCAATAACTGGAGAAGGCTTTGATGATCCAGCATTTGCCTGGACATCAAGTGTTTATTTACTATTATCAAATCTATATATCTAGAAGGAAAAATAAATGAAAAACAATTGGGAAAACCCACAAATACTACATGAAAACATTAAAGCTCCTCATTCATATTTCTTTTCATATTCAAAGCTAGACGATGCCTTAACATATAATAGAGAAAAATCAAAAGGATTTTTATATTTAAATGGAAATTGGAAAGCCCTTTATTTTAGCAATCCAGCATATTGTAAAAATGAATATATTTCAAATTCTATTGATAAAACAAAATGGGATAATTTCATTGTTCCTGGAATAGCTGAACTCCAAGGCTTTGGGAAACTCCAATATACAGATGAAGGATTCCCGTTTCCACTAATCCCATATGAGGTTCCATCAAATAACCCAACCCTTCTATGCTCAAAAGAATTTATTATAAATCTAAAAAAAGATAAATCTTACATACTAAGATTAGATGGTGTTGAAACTTATTATGAACTTTTTATTAATGGAATTTATGTTGGATTTAATAAAGGATCTAGACTATCTAGAGAATTCGATATTACAAAGTATTTAAAAGATAATATAAATGAAATCACTCTAAAAATATTAAAATGGGCAGATTCTACATATATAGAAGATCAAGATATGTGGTGGTCTATGGGAATAATTAGAGATGTTTATATTTATGAAAAAGACTTATTAACTATTGATGATATTAGTGTAAAAACAAATCCAATAAAAAATTCAGATAATTGGGAATTATCAGTAGACATTATACTTTCAAAGGAGATGCCAACTAATGATTCAATTGAAGTTAAATTACAGACGAAAAATAATGTTTTAGTAAAAACTAAGTCAAAAATAGAAATTGCTAATAATAAATATAAAATAATAATGACAGTAGAGAAACCCCTTCTTTGGAATAGTGAAACACCTAATTTATATGATCTAATTATCAAGCTTAAAGATATAGATAATAAATCTATTAGTTATACTCCAATAAATATAGGGTTTAGAAACATAGAGATTATTGATGGAATCATGTATCTAAATGGCACCTATTTTCAAATGCACGGAGTTAACAGGCATGATTTCCATCCTAAAAAAGGTAGAGCAATTTCATTTAAAGATATAGAAAATAATTTATTATTAATGAAATCTCATAATATTAATTCTATACGTACATCCCACTACCCAAATGATCCAAGATTCTATGATTTATGCGATAAAATGGGATTTATGGTAATTGCTGAAACAGATTTAGAGACTCATGGTTTTATGTTCATGGATAATATCAGTTATGCCTCTGATGATCCAATTTGGGTTGATGCTTATATTGATAGAATTATTACCTTATATCATAATCATAAAAATAGTCCTTCTATTCTGATTTGGTCATTAGGAAATGAATCAGGGATGGGAGTTTGTATCAAAGAAGAAGCTAAAGCAATAAAAGCTCTTGATTCTAGTAGGCCCATTCATTATGAGGAAGATAGAGATGGCGAGTGTATTGATATTATTAGTACAATGTATTCTTCAATTGAAGCTATGGACAATTTTGGTAAAAATCCAATTAATAAACCTCGGATAATTTGTGAATATGGGCATGCTATGGGAAATGGCCCTGGTGGGTTGTTAGATTATCAAAAGGTTTTTGATAAATATAAATCAATTCAAGGACATTTCATCTGGGAATTTAATGATCATGGGATATCAGCACATGATGAGAAGGATAACCATTATTATAAATATGGAGGGGACTTTGGTGATTATCCTAATAATGGTAATTTCTGTATTGATGGTTTAGTATTTCCTGATTTATCTCCTAGTCCAGGATTATTAGAATATAAACAAATTATATGTCCTGTTAGAGTATTAATGGAAGGTAATTGTTTTTATATCGAAAACTATTATAACTTTATTGATTTAACTAATATTAGAATTGAATATTCTATCACAAAAAATGGTATTTCATTAAAAAGCGTAGAAGTAAATTTTAATTCAAATATTAAACCTTCAGAAAAGACAAGTATTTATATTCCCTCAATAGATTTTGAAGAAGGGTTTGATTATCATATCAATTTTTATATATATCAAATGTATAATAATAATTATATCCCAGTAAACACGGAATTAGGTAAATTCCAATTTGAATTAAAACAAGGATATAAGTTTATTAATAATGCTAAGCCTTCATTATTAAAATATATAAATAATGATTTTTCATTAGAAATAATCGGTGAAAACTTTTCTATAGAATTTAATACAGTAGAAGGAAAATTAACTTCAATAAAAAAGGATGACACTCAAATATTAGAAAGGCCCATTAAAATAGAGTTCTATAGACCTCTAATTGATAATTATGTAGCATATAGTAAAAAAAACTGGGAAAATAAATATTTAAATGTTTTACAAGAGCATGTAAAAAAAATTGATTATAAATACGATAAAGAAATATGCATTATAAATGTTTCAACAATAATAGCACCACCTGTTTTTAATTTTGGATATACTTGCAGGTATACTTATACTATAAACTCTCGTGGTGAAATTGAAGTTAAATTATCTGGTACTCCTTATGGTAAATTTGAAGCTTTCCTTCCAAAAATAGGATCAAATTTAGGTATCTCAAAAATTTTCAAAACAATTAAATGGTATGGAAGAGGAGAAACTGAATCCTACTCCGATAGTAAAGAAGCAGCTATTATAATGAGATATGAAAAAAATATACCTTCGATGTTCACCCCTTATGTATTTCCACAAGACAATGGGAATCACTTAGATACTAAAGAAATTACATTAATTGATAATAACAATTTATCTATCTCTATTTATTCTAACGATAGTATAAATTTTAGCATTTGGCCCTACTCTTCAGAAAAAATAGATAAAGCTAAGCATACTAATGAACTAATTGAAGATGATTTCTATACTTTAAACTTAGATTATAAATTATCGGGCTTAGGTAGTAATAGTTGTGGGCCTTTAGTAAGTGAAAAAAATCAGGTAAAATTTGAAGAGTTCTCTTATAATTATACAATAGTACTTTAATAATATTTTTTGAAACCATCTTACTAAAGTAAAATAATTTCACTTACTTCGATTATTTTATATATTAAATTGTATAAGTATTTTGAATAAAATTTTTTTTATTGATAAATGCCTAATTTCAAAAAAAGATTTAAAATTAGGCTTTAATAATAATTAGAAACTATATTTTTTTTCATATCCAATGATTTTATCATGTTTTAAAAAATCAACAACAAAACCTGGGGGAATATTATTTAAAGCTGCAAAAGATAATATAGAAGCTGAATTATAATCACCTTTTTTAATAAAATTCAGATACTCTGCCTCTACTAATAATAAATTTTTAGCATAAGTGTTTGCATCATTTTCTTTTTCTACAATATCTTCATCAGAAAAAAGTCTAATATCTTTTTTTGAATAATGAAGAATTAAATGAGCAATTTCATGAAATATTGCAAACCAAAGATAAGTATGTCTTTTCCCTCTAGTACTAATATAAATTGTTGGATGATTTTTATAAGTAGTTAAAGCTCCTCTTACTTTACAATTACTATTTGCCTCATATACTACGAAATAAATACCTAATCTATTTAAAAGTTTTCTACAACTTTCTAATGATTTCTCAGTTGAAACATCATTTAAAGAAAGCATTTTAAGTTTATCAATATTATTAATTAATTTTTCTTTAGTATATTTTATTTCAGAAATATCATCGTTTTGAAACTCTATTTCATCTTCACATAAATTTAACCAAATAGCTATTGCTTCTTTTGTCCCTCCATCTTCCATAAAATTAATATTTAATTTTCCATATTTGCTCTCAAACAAATCAAAACTACTTATTTTCAATAATTTTAACATTTCTATTGCTTGAGTAACTAAATCCAATTTCATTTCTTTAAATATTTCATTAAACTTAAATCGTTTTGATAATTCTTTCAAATTCTGATTTTCTAAAGAATATTTTTCAGATTGTCTTAATAAATCTAGTTGATATTTAGTTTCATAATTCATCCAATAATCAGCTTTTATATTAGGTAACACCTTCTCTAATTTTAATGCAAAATCAAAAGTTAATTTTTTTTTACCTTTTAATACATTTGAAATATGTTTTTCGCTCATTCCAGTACTTATTGCTAAATCTTTTTGTGTTATATTATTTTGATCTAAAAAATCTTTAATTATATAACCTGTTGGAATAAGAAGTAAATCAGTCATATTGACTCCTTTAATGATAATCTTCAACCTTAACTATTTCGATACTTTTTATTGTTGATATATCATCAACATCATAATCTCCAATTGGGTTTACAACAAGAACATCTTTTTTTGTAAAATGAATACCCCAATAATTTTTATAAATACCTTTTAATTTATGCCTACGTGGACGAGGAGATTCTGGAATATCTGCTAAAGAGTTAGCATACCGAATTTGTTGCAAGATACTTATTAAGTACTTTGCATCATTAGTACCAAACGTTCTCTTCATTATCTGTTGATTTGTTAATAATTTTTCAATTTTTTTAGTAGTATATACAATGTCCATGCAAGCCTCTATACTTAATACAATAACATTATTAACCTAATAGGTCAATAATTTATTTATTCACAATATTTTCTTTTAATGATATAATTCATTTCTACTAATTGGAGAGATTAAAAATGAAGAACAACATACAAGATCTATTTAACTTTGAAATTGCTCAAGAATTATCAAAAACTTACAATACAATTGAATCTAAATATGTTCTAATTAACAATTTAAAAAAATATTACAACTCTAATGAATTAGGAACTTATCAAAATTGGGATATTAAAAATATATATAATAAAATTTTACTGGACTATTATCCAAATGAAACAACAATAAAATCACAGTTTTTAAATCAATATTTATTCAATGGAAAAAAACACGTTACAATTTTTGAATTACCTATTTTAAATAGTAGAATTGACTTATGCAAAATAAATGGTAAAAGTATAGCATATGAAATAAAAACAGATTTGGATAATTTTAAAAGACTCGGAAAACAGTTAGATGATTATTTTAAAATATTCGATGAAGTCTTTGTAATTTGTTCAACAAAAAAAGTAAAAGAAGTATCTGAACTAATACCAAAAGAAACAGGAATTTTTTCTTATAGAATTACAAAAACAAAAAAATATATATTTAAATTAGAAAAAGAGAATCAATTTAATTCAAAAATAAATAATGACGTTCAATTAAATACATTAAATAACTCAGAATTATTTAACATTGTGAAAAATGATAAAGATTTTTCTCGAGAAAATGCAATAAATAAAATCCTTAGAACAAAAAGCAAAGATCAAATAAATGATATTTTTAAAAAAAATATTAAATTAAGATATTCTAATCAATGGTCCTTCCTTCAACAAAATTATAAAAATATTTTAGAAGTCGACTACCAATGGTTTTTTAAAAACACAATAAATCCAAGTATAATATATCAAAGATCTTTTTGATTAAAATAAATCTCACTTATGTATCTTCTTATACAGATATTATTCCAATATGCCCAAGTTCCATTAGAAGATAAATTTTCAATTTTAGAATACGCCAAACAATTTCCTAAAGGATTAAAAACATCTTTTTTGTTAATTAATTCAGGAACTAGTTTAGAATACCCAGATTGGCCAAGTGAAGTGTTATGATTACAAAAAGAGAAAAATTGATTTTGAATAAAATCATAAAATAAGATTAAAGCAGAGCCTTTTTGACCTCCACCTAATTGTGGCAATACATCTTTGTAGCCACAGTAATCTCCAAACCCCTCAAATTTATATTTTTTAACTATATCTTTTGCAGCATTATTAATAAATGGGACATAATCATTTTCTGGAAAACTAGAATTAGTAAATATTTTTTTCCTTGGGGAATTAGTTATTATTATTTTAGCTCTTAAAGATAAATTAGATAAAAGCTCATACTCCTCTTCTTTCGACATGATATGCTGTTCTCCAACATCCATTAATAAATAATCTTCTTCAAGCAATAATCCATATAAAACGTCTTTGTAAAGCTCTATAAATTCATCTGTAATTCTTAAAGCAATACTTCTATTTGAATTTTGTTTTAATTCTTCGATTAAAAGTTTCTATTCATTAATAGATATTTCAAAATTAGGTTTTATTGAAATAACTGGTATAAAATTTTCATACTCACAAATTTCTTTAACTCTTTCTTTATATAATTCATTACTACTATTTAACTTTACTGATAATTCAACTTTGTTATAATCTATTTTATTACCACCATAATTCTTTGAAACAAATCGAAAAAAATCAATAAATGCTCTTTTTCCTTTTAAAAGATTATTTAGAAATTCCAAAATGCAAATATTTTCATCAGAGGCTTCTTCTCTAACTCTTTTTCTTCTTTTTCCATTTTGTTCATATACATAATTTCCTGTAATTGGATCTTTTTTAAAAGGTGGATTATGTTCATCTCTAATGATTTCTAATAATGGAATTATTATATTATCAAAACAATAATTTAATTCTTTAATAATATTCTTTTCTTCTCTCCGAACTTTTAACAAAGGTACATAAATCATATTTTCTCCTAATTTAGTTATTTTTATTTTTACTAATTTTCAATTTATCACTACATTCTATACATTTATTTTTTTGTTTACATTCTTTGCATTTTTCTAATTGCTGAATTACTAATGATATTTCAGAATATGAACAATCATTCGATTTATTTAATAAAATCGCTTGCGAATTCTTTAAAGCTTTTTCAAGCCCACCATCCATTTCAATTTTTGAAAACACATTACTACTATAAAAATATTGCTTAGTTTTTTCATAACTAGGGATTTTCTTGTGTAATTGGTGAATAAGTTCTTCATATGAAGTATATAAACGAAATATTGGTTGATTTAATAGATGAAGATAAAACCAAAATTCAATGCAAGGCATACTAATAATAGGAATTACTTTCTTTGGAAGTTTATTACAGAATTTTTCAAACTCTGAAACTTTTCTATCATTATAGATAGTATCCATATCGACTACACAAAATACTAAATCATAAGCTTTTGAAGCTAAATCTTTTCCTTTTTTAAATACTGTTTTATAGTCAGAATGTTTTGGAAGTTCAGGTTTTAATGTAAATAAATATCTTCTTGATATTCTTATATAATCAAAATATTCCCATTCTGTTAACCCTTCACCAACAATGGCTATTGAAAATCTAGTAGGCCATTTCACTTTTCTTTTAATCCTTCTTTATAAACGGGACTTCCAAAAATTGGTATAGCTCCGAGTTTTCCTGCTCTATAATAATTCATTATTGAAATATTCTTGTGTAATTTAAACTCTTGTAAACTATAATATTGAGAAGAGCCTTCTTCATCTTTTTCACAAAACCAAACCATATCATTTCGCATGTATTCCGGTTCCATTAAAAACTGATTATGAGTAGTTATAAATAATTGAGAGTCTTTTGAATTCATTAGAAACTGCTGGATAAAGAAATCAACCAATGCTGGATGGAGAGATGTCTCAATCTCATCAATAAAAATATATTTTGAAGATGATATCAACTCATTTAGGATTCCACCTAATCCAAAATATCTCATAGTACCAAGAGATTCTTTTTCACTAGGAAGCGGAAAAGCTCCTTTTGTTGTTGTATGGGAGAATAATAATTCATTGCTTTCAATTGTCTTTTTTGATTTAAGTTCTTCAAACACCTTATTGGGTAAACCTTTTTGTTGAATCTTCTCTAATAAATCTTTTGTCAATTCAATTGAGTCTTCTTTTATTTCAAGATCTGAGATCTGAAAATCTGCTTTTGATAATAATTCGAGAAAAAAGTTTTTTTGATTAAAATTATGTTTTAATTTATCAAAACACCACTCTCTCAATATTACCCTTGGAGTAACTAATGGTAAAATATGATTTCTAAAATATTCACTAACCTTATCTAATTGCTCTGAATTAACATTAGTTTTTCTATAAGCGGCTAATACTGTACAATTCTCAAGAGTATTTCCTTCTAGAAATGTTTTCTCTTTTGCATTAAGTCCACAACTTTTACCAAAACTAATTTTTGATACTAACTCAACTTCATCATATACTCGAGAAAATAATTTAGTTTTTCTAATTTCAGGTGTATAAAATAATGATTCTGATAAAATTCTGTCATTATTTAATTCAATGTAGTACTCATATTTTATTGCATCAATATAAAAAATTAAGGAAAACACTCCTGGGGTATTTATGGAATCTGAATCTAATAAAAAAGGATCAAATCCTATTTTTTCATCTTTAGCATTAGGAGCTTTATTTACCAATGTTCTTAAGAAATTCATAGCAGAAAGAATATTTGATTTTCCTGAAGCGTTATAACCGTAAAGAACACCCAATTTAAGAAGCTTCACTTTTTCAGAAACATTAATAAATAAATGTTCTTCATAACCATTATTCATTTTTTTATTTGGGAGAAAACTAATTCCTTGCTTTTCTTTTATAGATTTAAAATTCTTTACATAAAATTCTTGTATCATTGTTTTTATTCCTATTTAACGTATTTTTTCTACTTATAATTAAACTATAATTTTAATAAGTATCATTGTCAAGTTAAAGTTAGGTAAACTTATTTTCATTTTACTTATATATTTTTCATTATTATTCAAAAGTTTTATTTACTTATAAGTAAATACATAATTATAAATATAAAATATTAAACAAATGCAACAAAGAAATACTTTCTATTAGTTAGATCTAAATTTATAAGGTTTATATGATTCCTCAATACAACTGTTATAAAAAATACTTCTATAATATTTTACATTAGCTACATCCCAATTTGATATATCTTGATTAAACGAATCAGTCCCATTAAACATTTCATTCATAAATATTACATTACTGACATCCCAGTTTGATATATTTGAATTAAACGAATTTGCATACATAAACATTCTACTCATATTAGTTACATTACCAACTTTCCAATTGTTTAAATCTGAATTAAACCGGTATGCTAAATAAAACATGTCACTCATATCTTCAACTTTAGATACATCCCATAAAGACAAATCGCTATTGAAAGATGAAGCATAACGAAACAGAGATTGCATGTTTACAACACTTGACACATCCCATAAAGACAAATCGCTATTAAAGACTTTTGTTGACGCAAATAAACCTTTCATATTTACAACACTAGAAACATCCCAATTTGATAAATCCTGATTAAAAACTTCAGCCTTATAAAACATGTGATTCATATCTACTACATTATGAACATCCCAATCAGAAATATCCCCATTAAACACTTTGTTTAAAGAAAACATTTCACTCATATTTCTAACATTACTTACATTCCATCCATTTAAATTTTTGTTAAAAGATTTAGCTTCTTTAAACATTGCACTCATATCAGTAACGCTACTTACATTCCATACATTAATATCCCTATTAAAAGAATGCGATTCCCTAAACATTTCACTCATATCTAAAACATTGCTCACGTCCCATTTTGTTATGTTTTGGTTAAAATTAACTGTATAACAAAACATATTACTCATATTAGTTACATTACTTACATCCCAATTTGATATATCCCTATTAAAAGCATGAGCACTCATAAACATTCGACCCATATTTAAAACATTACTAACATTCCAATTTGATATATCTTGATTAAAAACAACTGCAGAATTAAACATATCATTCATGTCAGTCACATTACTTACATCCCAATTTGATATATCCCTATTAAAATCATTTGCTCCAGCAAACATAGTATTCATATCAGTTACATTACTTACATCCCAGTTTGATATATCCCCATTAAATAATATTGCAGCACCAAACATTTCACTCATATCGGTAACATTACTTACATCCCAGGAAGAAAGATCTTTATTAAAAATAGTAGATGCATAAAACATCCCACTCATATTTATTACATTACCAACATTCCAATGCGATATGTATCCATCAAAATTATTGGTTCTAGCAAACATTCTAATCATATATTTTACGTTACTTACATCCCAAAGAGAAATATCTCCTCCAAATTTTTTTGCTCCATTAAACATATAGCCCATACTAGTGACATTGCTTACATCCCATGCTGCTATATTCCCATTAAAAGATTCTGCGCCACAGAACATCATTGTCATATCAGTTACATTACTTACATCCCAATTTGAAATATTTCCTTCAAAATAAGTAGCTCGTAAAAACATCCTATTCATATCTGTTACGCCAAAAACCTCAATATTATTCAAATTGGCGTGGTTATCACAATTTGATATTAGTGCTTTTAACTCTGAATTTGTCATTGGAGTTTCTTTATCTTTTTCAACAATTTTTATTTTATTATTTCTTACAACGGCCTTTGCAACGAGACTTTTTTCATCATTAAAAACATAATAAAAAGAATCATCAACCTTTTGAATTAAAGATAAAACGGATGAATCATTATTTGTTCTTGCTTTTACTTCTTTGTTATCATTACTTATTAAATAAAATTCTGATAAATTTTGTAATATTATTGTGCTTTTAATTGAAATAGAATAATCATAAGGCAATATTTCTTCCCATCTCGCATATAAGTTAAAATTTCCAATTTCGGCTGAAGAAATTTGAGATATCATTAGATTAAAGTCTTTGTCTAAATACCAGCCTTTAAATAAGAAACCCTTTTTTGTTGGAGCAATTAGTTTAATAGGTAAGTTATCAATTGTATAAGATTCAATATTTAATGGATTATTAATTCCACCATCCAAATTATAATTAATCTTGTATATTGTCTCGGAAACAGGACATCCAATTAAAAAAAAAAGTGAAAGTATTAATATTATAATACTAAGATAGTTTTTTTTCTTCATATAATTCTCCAAGTATTCACAACTATATTTGGAGACTAACATATTTTTTGTGTAAAATAAAGAATAATATTTACACAACTGTAAAAAACCATTTCTCTTACTTTTCAAGTTTTTATGAAATAATATTAATATTTTAAAATAGAATTTGTAATAAAATATCAAAGCTTATAATTAATTAATCATCTTAAGAAGAATTATATTCTATTTTTTTCAACAAATAAAATTAGTATTATTGCTTTTTATCCTATTTTTCTTAATACTAGTGTAAATATTATCTTTCTTAATTTTGGAGTTCTTATGAAAAAATTATCCCTTATTTTAATTTTATCTTGTTTATCTTTATCTTTGTTTGCAGCAAGCAATAATAATGATCTTCACTATTCAGGTTTAGGAACTGGTTATTCTTATATTAATTACAAGCATAATGACAATAATATTATTACTGTCTATGGCCCTAATTTTGCAATTAGAGGAGAGAATATAAAAGAAGATGCAACAGCGCACTATAGTGATTTAACCATTACAATACCAACAATAGATTTTTTTGGATTTAGAAACATCAGTTATTATAATTCTCAATTATTATGCGATTATAGTACTGGTATTAATTTATTAAGTTCTTATGGAAATGGAAATTACCGTTATGTTGGTTTTGGAGCTCATATCAATTCATTAATTGGAGCAATTGATAATACAATATATATCGATTCTTTTGTTGGAGCTTATCTAAATGCTGGAATTAAAATAGCTTTCACAAAAAGATCCTTTATTGATGTTTCTTATAAAGCTAGTTATGATTTCTTTGGTTTCTCTTATGATAATAAATCATCAAATGGAAATAATTTTAGTGAATTAGAAAACTTTTCTTGTTTTGGACAAGCTGTAAATGTTTTCTTTACTACTGAAATCTAGAATATAAAGAATATAAAGATTGTATAGGATAAGCTTTTTATAATAATTTTTGACTTTTACAATAATTTATTCAAGCTTTGAGTTATCTAATCCTTTTTTTATAAATTTTACTATTAATATCAACAAACCTTTTAATCCTAATATACTGAGACGAGTTACTAGACAACAGAAAAATAATTTCACGAATCCTTGTTAGTTTATTCCCAAAGGAATAATATATTAATTATGGGTAGAAAA
>RZYO01000197.1 GCA_009930325.1 Spirochaetia bacterium
TGCTGGTCTGTTCTGTTGGTATCTGGGCAGCGGTCTCGGTGGTGCGAACTTCGGTATTGGTGCTCGGCTTTCGTATCGCCCTTAAGGGTATGAGAACATAAAATTTATAAAGGAGATTATTAAAAATGGTAATAAAAAAATTTAAACAAGAATCAACACAAGTTCCAGACGATAACTCTGTTCGCTATTTGAGTGGAACAATTTATGAACTTATTGGCAATGAAAACATATTAGAAAAATTAAAAACAGTAGATGGCGATGAAGTAACAGTGTATGAATCAAATATGACACACATCACAGCTTCAATATCAAAAAGAGAAGATATGATTGTAGCATTAATTCGATTAAGATATAATTTAGATGATGAGTTTGCATTAATAAATAAAGGAATAGAAGATAGTCAAAACCAAGATTATATGAATTATCGAAGTTATGTTGGTCTTTGTAAAGAACAAGCATTAATATATTTTTAACAATAAATGATGTTCCATTGATTTACAAGGAACAAGTAGAAGCAAAATTAAAGGGGTAAGAAATCTTACTCTTACCCTTTATTTTTAATTATCATGAAAGGAGTTATTCGCTTATGAGTAACATAGAAAAAGAGAAACAAATCAAGGTTTATAGCAAGAAAATAGTCAATAATAAAGAGGTATTTATTTGGGTTGTGCCTGAAAATATCTATATTGGTAATATAACACTAAAAGAATACCAAAGTGCAGTAGAAGGGCAATTTAAAGCCTTAAATCAAGAGATAAAACAAGTTAAACAAGAAGTCAAAGAAGTAAAAAGTAAAATAATTGATTTGCTTAAAACAATAGGAGGTATTGAATAATGAAAGTCTTAAATAAAATCTTATTATCAACATTAGTAGTAGCAGGAGCATTATCACCTTTTGCAATTTACTTCTTAAATGGTGGTCAAGACATCAATGAACTCAAAGAATTATTAGGTGCAAGTGTAGTAGGTTTTACAACAGGCGGTGTTGGTATTGGTGCTTTAATTTTAATTACAACCAACACATTATCTAAACTTAATAATCAATTTAAAGAAAATAACTTAACATTAGAATCAAAAAATAATACCTCTCAAAAAACTATTGATACCCTTGTTTCTATTCAAAAATCAATTCAAATAGATAATGAAATCTTAATGAAGAATATTCTTGATTTTAAAAATGAAACTATTAAAGAAGTTACCAATCTTAAAAATGAGGTGCAATTAACTAATGAAAAAATTAAAAATGGCATATTAAAAGTTGTTGAGGGTTTTAATGATGTTAATGAAAATCAAGAAATATCAACTGAAATTAAGGAAATATGATTATGGCTAAAACTAAAAAAAGATTAATAGCACTTCAAGTATTAAAAGTATCTATTTTATTTATTCCTATTTTAACCGTTCTTGGTTTTAATGCACCTCAATACTTTACACAAGAGCAAGGTTATTTATTACCACAAGGTTATGAATTAACATTAGGTGGTATGTTTGCATTTTTATTAGCAGGTTCATTTATGTTAGGTAAAACTGACATCTTAAAAGGTAGTAAATTATGGTGGGTATTATTAGTATTATTTGTATTATTAGATTCAATAATAGATGATGGTATATTGATATTATTCACTATTGCATTAAGTCAAACAGTAGGTAATTTATTAACAAGTCCTATTAACAATTTAAAGATGCAATTAGGGTATGAAAATCAAGCAAGAGCATCAGCAGAAGCAAATAAGATAGTATATAAAGATATGATAACAAATCAAGTTGAAAGAAGTGGTAGAGTATGAAATCAAATAAATTAGGTTTATTTTTTAGAGATAACATATTTTACATTATCATTTGTATTGTTGGAATTGGTTATATATTTTCAGGTGTTAGTCAAATAGTTAAAAGTGGTGAAACCATTGATGCAATTATCAGCGCAGGAGCATTAACTACGATATTAGGTTTTTTAATAAGTAAACTATTTGGTCAAAGTGCTATCAAATCAGCATATAATGATACTGACTTTATCAACGCATTAAATAGTCAATCAAAGATAATCGAAGAAATTGATGGCGATATTGACAAGTTAGATTTGTATTGTGAAAGAGAAAATGAATTATCAATGATTAGAAAAAGGACACGCATATTAAAGCGTGTTGGTATTAAGTTAGAACAATTTAATTCTAACAATTATGGCAATTTAATAATGACTAAACAAAGAAAAAAAGCAATCAATAAGGCTTATAATATTGGTTATGGTTATTTAACAAGTGATTGGTTATTGGCTGATTTAGATTTTGAAGAAGAAAAGAATAGTAAGCAAATATCAATTAAAAAATATATTTTTAAACAAGATGTAATGAATATGATTACAAAGATATTAACAGGTGTCATAGGTGGTTATTATGTATTAGAGCCTTTTGTCAATGCTAATTGGAATATCATTATATGGAGAGTATTTTTCTTTACAATAATGCTTATATTTGGTTATGTAAGATACATTGGAGATTATAACTTTATCACTCATGATTATAGACAAATGATTATTACAAAGACAAATTATTTAATCAAGTTTAAGAAAAGTTTAATTGATAACAAGCAATGGTATATTGTTGAAGATGTTATAAAACAAGAAATTAAAATAGAAGAAGTTATAACAGAAGAAGATGAAGAAGATATAAAATCTTATGGCTTCGGCACGTTATTAAAAAAATCTTGACATATATTTTATATATGTTATAATTTATTATGTAAAGGCATAGAAATATGCCCTCACCTATCTGCAAGTGTAGAAAAGGTCTGGGGAGGCTGTTTTATAAAAAAGCAATCACCCCTTTTATTTTGATATTAAAAAAGGGCAGTTAAAAACTGCTCTTATTTTTTTCATTAACTTTTGGTAAACTTTTAAGATATTTCATTTTACAATTATATGAACAAAACTTATGAGTGAAGTGAGTAAATATATAATGTGATTTTAATGGTTTATGCTCAATTCCACAATTTGCACATATAAATGATTCTGCATAAATGCTTGATTCATATAAATAATTAGTTGATGAACTTATATTCATAATATACCTATTTCAATTTAAGCATATATTATAATTGTTTATTTTCCTTTCTTATTTATTTTTTCTTTTAATTCTTGAATAACAAACATACATTTCTCTTTGACTAAATGACATTTACCTTGATAAAAACAACCTGAACATATTAATTTAATCTTTTCTTCTTTACTCATATTGCTTTTCACCCGGTCTTAATGGTCTTGCTTGACCATAACATTTATACTTAACTTCTTCATTTTTGCATATCTTCTCATTTATTGATTGCCTTAATTCTATCAATTCATCTTGATTAGCATTTTCTAACATGTTGATAACTTGTAATTTAGTGTTTTTTCCTGTTTCTTTTAATAGCTTAACAATTTGATTTAGTGTCATAATTATTTAATTCCTTTCGTTTATTTTTATGATATTTGTATAATTCATTTAATAACCATTTATTCATTCTATGCAACTGACCTAATGTGTATTTTACTTTATCTTGTAAATAATTTATATAATCAATTTTTTTCATAATATCAATTCAAATCTCTAAATATAAATCTTAATAGTTTAGTAACGATTATTGCAATAAAACATATAACTATAATTATCACACCAACTTGCACATCTTCAACAGTTATAATTATTCCTACAAATATACCAATGCTGAATAATACCTGAAATAATCTTAATTTACTCATTGATCCTTACTCTTAACCTTTCTAACTTTTCTTGCTTATAATTTTTGACTTTCTTAATGTTATTATAAATTATTTTTAATTGTTCTAACATGATTTCAACATCAGCCATTTCTTCACTTATATGCTCGATATTATCAGCACCAAAACTATTGTCTAATAACTCTTTATTTAATTCGGTTAATTCTTCCACTGATTTTATAATTTGATTATAACTTCCATATTTAATGATTGCTTTTTTATATAATTCATAGTCAATTTGTTTCATAGTTTCTCCTTCACAAAAAATGATATATTATTATCTAAATTTGCAAAACTAATTTTAATGCCTAATATCGTTGTATAATTTTTAAGAGGGTTTTTTAA
>RZYO01000005.1 GCA_009930325.1 Spirochaetia bacterium
AAATAATAAATTTTCTTCAGATAATTATCTGGTTGAATTTTTGTAATTATAAATTGTATGAATTAGAAATTTCAGTAGAGAACTCGCGACTCATGAGTAATATTAAAAGTTCCATTTTTATTGTATTTTATAAACATGAATGAAAAAGAATATATACTAAAGATTTATGAAATTTTGGATAAAAATTCTAAAGATAATATAGTTTTTTTAGATAGAAAAGATCCTTTTCAATTTTTAATTTCCGTTATTTTATCAGCTCAAACAACTGATAAAATGGTCAATATTGTTACAGTTGAATTATTTGAAAAATACAAAAATGCAAAACAATTAGCTAATGCAAATTATGATGAAGTATGTAATATAATTAAACCTACTGGGTTTTATAAAGTAAAAGCTAAAAATATTATAAATTGTGCTAAAGCTTTAACCAATAAAGAAGTTCCTAATAATATTGATGAATTAATTAAACTTCCTGGAGTTGGAAGGAAAACGGCAAATTGTGTTATTGGAGATATTTATCATCAAGGTGCAGTAATTGTAGACACTCATGTAAAAAGAGTTTTGAATAGATTAAATGTAGTAAATGAAAAAGATCCAACAAAAATAGAAATGAAAGTAAGAAATCTCTTAGAGGAGAAGTATTTATACAGATTCTCTATGACAGTAAATTTACATGGTAGAGAATGTTGTCATTCAAGAAAACCTAATTGTGATAGTTGTGTACTTAATTCGTTTTGTCCAAAGATAGGTGTATAAAATCTAACTGTTCATAAAATATATTGTTATTTTTTTCTTCTATTTCAATTAATTTTAACCGATAATCTTTTAAAACAATTTTGTCAAAATGAATTAATAAATCTGTTTTATTTCCTAATAAAATATAGGGGTTTTTAAAGTTGTTATTTAACAGATTGAGATATTTTGAATTAAATGTTGTATTATTAAAACAAAGTTGAGCAAATAAAGAGTCACAACATACGTTGCTCTCAGCTGGAATAAATGAAGTTAAGTCTGTATTAGAAATATCTTTTGAAAAAATAAGGGGTTTATTTGAAAAATCAATATGCAAATTATTAAAATTGTTTAATTGAGTTTGTCCCAAAATTACAAAAGGTGGTAAAATATTAAAACTTGGATCATTTGTTTTTAAAAATAATTTACGTTTAACATTTTTTAATTTTAATTCATCAATCTCATTCAACATAAAAGTAACTAATTTAATTTTCATAACTTAACAATAATATTAAAAAAAAATGTTTAAAACTAGTATACATACAAAAAAAATGATTGTTTTTGTAATATTTTTGATCAATAAGGTATAGTAAAATATTTTGTTATTTTATACAATAATAACATGTTATTTAAATTATAAGTAAAAACAAATGGAAAATATAATGAATACTTTGCAATTAGCTATCAAAAAGGTATTTACACAATCTGTTTTATTTGTTAATTTGCTTAGAGTTGAACTGCGCTTTTCAAAATACCTTGCGTAATGCTCACGAGTGATTTTTCTCGTGCAAGGCTCTCTGGATAGCAACAACGTTTTAATAATCAATATTTTTTATAAGGTGGATATAGTATGGCTCGTAGATGTGAAATTTGCGGAAAGGGAACAGTTGCAGGCAACAATGTTACCAGAAAAGGTCAAGCAAAGAAGAAGGGTGGTGTAGGTCAGCATATTGGAGTTAAATCCAAACGCGTTTTTCGCCCCAATCTAGTTACTGTTAAAACAACAGTAAACGGTACTCCACGTACTGTCAAAGTTTGTACACGTTGCCTACGTAGTGGTGCAGTTGATAAACTATAATTTGTTTTCTTAATGCAACCTGTATGTAAAAGAGCCCACCTGGGCTCTTTTTCGCATATTAGTCAATTTGTTTACTGTGAAGTTCATTATCTTAAACAGGAGTTTTATTTGAAAAATATTAATATACATGCTTTAGAAGCATCAATGCTCTTAAACCAAGAGGGTCGTGAAAAGTTATTAAAACTCAGAGAAGAAAATAGAGAAAGTAAATTAGTTTTAGTAATTACAAGCGATAAAGAAAAAATATTAGAAGCTGAAGAGCTCATTTCTTTAGCAAAAGAAAATGATGAAAAAGTATGGATTAAATTAGAAGAAAAAGAAGCATACTTAAACGAAGTCATTTTTAATTTAGTCAGCAATGAATATAAGACTATCTTATCTGATTTAATTAAAAAAGATTTCACTGATATTGAAGATATATTAAAAAGTGTTTGGTTGGTAGGGGATATCTCTTATGGAACACTAGGTTATTTTGATTCAGTTGTTGGTAATTGGATAGCAAATATAGTTAAATTTATTATTGAACACAATAATGATAAGATTTCAATCTTTAATTCAAATGAAATTTTAGCCTATAATTCTGAAATTTTACCTGATTTTTCTATTATTATACCTGCTGTTCATAAAATTAGAGAAAGTTTCAATGCTGAAATTTTTGCAGCTAAGTTAGCTGTTATGTTTAACACTCACGAATTGATTTTTTGGAATTCAAAATCATTATTAACAACAGCAAATATTAGTGAAGTTCCAAGTGCAACTGTAATAAGACAACTTTGCTATAGTGAAGCAACTGAATTATCATTTTTTGGATCAACATTAATAAACTCAAAAGCTATCGTTTATGCTATATCAAAGGGCATTAACGTTTGTTTAAGATGTTGGAAATATTTTGATGATCCCGGTACTCTTATTAACAATGAAGAAGAAAAAGAAAAAAGACACGCTGTTAAAGGATTTTCAATAGTTCATAATGTTGCATTAATTAGTATTGAAGGTGCTGGGTTAAGTGGTAGAGTTGGTTTTTCTTCAAAAGTATTTAATTCAATGAAAGCTGCTGGCGTATCAGTTATTTTATATTCTCAAGCTTCTTCTGAATATTCTATATCAATTGCTGTTCCACAAAATCAAGCAGACAGGGCAATTGAAGCAGTAAGTATTAGTTTTAATGAAGAATTAAGAGAAGATATTGTAAATTCAATAGATTGTATTACTGATTTAGCAATAATCGCTGCTGTAGGTAACAATATGGCAGGCAAAAAAGGTGTTGCAGGGAAATTCTTTAGTTCTTTAGGAAAAGCTGGTGTTAACGTAAAGGCAATTGCTCAAGGAGCTAGCGAAAGAAATATTAGCGCAGTTATTGAAGGCTCAGATAGTATTAGAGCTTTAAGGGCTTTACATGCAGCATTCTTCTTGTCTAAACAAGCTTTATCTATCGGATTGATTGGACCTGGAAATATTGGGGGAACATTATTAGACCAAATTTCTAATGAATCCGCTTTTTTATATGAAAAATTTCAAATTGATTTAAGAATTCGTGCAATTGCAAGTAGTAAATTTATGTTATTAGATGAAGATGGAATTGATTTATCATCTTGGAGAGAGAATTTTAAAAAGAATAGTATTCCTCTAGATATGGATGAATTTGCAAAGCATGTTGGGGCGACCTATTTCCCTCATCGAGCAATAGTAGATTGTTCTTCTAGTAGTGAATTAGCTAATAAATATGTTGATTGGATGAAAGAAGGAATGCATATTGTTACTCCTAATAAAAAGGCTGGTACTGCAAATATTGAATATTATAATGAATTATTTGATACTTGCTTAACTACAGGCAGAAGATTTTATTATGAAACTACAGTTGGTGCAGGATTACCTGTAATAGGAACATTAAAAGATTTAGTTCAAACAGGAGATAATGTTAGAACCATTGAAGGTATTGTTTCTGGAACTTTAGCTTGGTTATTTAATAACTTTGATGGAAGTGTTAGATTTAGTGATTTGGTAAAAAAAGCAAAAGAAATGGGTTATACAGAACCTGACCCACGTGATGATTTATCCGGTATGGATGTTGCTAGAAAAACTGTTATATTAGCAAGAGAATTGGGTTATGAAGTAGAAGTTGATGATATGCCAATAGAAAGTTTAGTTCCTAAAGAACTAGCAAAACTACCTGTAGAAGAATTTATGAATCAATTAGAAGAGTTAGATAAACCAATTTTAGAAAAATTTGAACAAGCAAAAAAAGAAAATAAAAGATTATGTTATGTTGGTAAAGTTGATGAAAATGGAAATTGCAGTGTATCTCTTAAAGGATATCCAATGAATCATCCATTCTCACAAGCAAGTGGAACGGACAATGTGATTTGTTTTACCACTGATAGATATTCTACTCAACCTTTAGTTATAAAAGGGCCTGGAGCTGGAAGAGAAGTTACTGCAGGTGGTGTTTTTTCAGACATTTTAAGATTATCAGCATATTTAGGTGCTAGAGTATAAGGAGTTATAATTATGGATTTTGTTTCAACAAGAGGATTATCAAAAACAATAACAGCAGGAGAAGCTATATTAAAAGGGTTAGCTGACGATGGAGGATTGTATGTTCCTAAAACTTTCCCCTCATTAGTTAATATGAATGTATCAAGTGTATCTTCTTATCCTGAAATGGCTTTTGAAGTTCTTGCTCCTTTTTTTAAAGATGATAAATATATTAATTTAAATGATTTAGCTTATATATGTATGAATGCTTTTAATTTTGATGTACCATTAATTCAATTAGGTCAAAAAGAAAGTGTTCTTGAATTATATCATGGTCCAACAGCCGCTTTTAAAGATTTTGGTGCAAGATTTTTAGCTTCATCCTTAGAAACAATAATAAAGAAAAATAATAAAGAATTAACAATTCTTGTTGCAACAAGTGGCGATACTGGTGGAGCAGTTGCTTCAGCTTTTTATAACAAAGCCGGTATTAAAGTAAAAGTTTTATATCCAAAAAATAGAGTCAGTGAAAGACAAAAAAAACAATTAACTGTTTTAGGAAATAATATTGAAGCTTATGAAGTTGATGGAACTTTTGATGATTGTCAAAAAATGGTTAAAGATGCATTTATGGATAAAGAACTCAGTGAAAAATGGGGCTTAACAAGTGCAAATTCTATTAATTTAGGGCGACTTTTGCCTCAAAGTGTTTATTATGTTTATGCTAGCCATTTGTTTAGATCAATGTACGGTGAAAATCCAAATATTATTATTCCTAGTGGAAATGTTGGTAATAGTTGTGCTGCTTATTGGGCGTTTTCAATGGGTGCTCCAATAGAATCAATTGTTCTAGCTGTAAATGCTAATAAAACAATACCAGATTATCTTGATAGTGGGAAATATACACCAAGATCTAGTATAAAAACATTGGCAAATGCAATGGATGTTGGTGCTCCTAGTAATATGGAAAGATTATTCGATTTGTATGGCGATATTGATTTATTTAGACAATTTGTCAAATCTTACAGTGTTAGTGATGATGAAATAAAGGCCACTATTAAAAAAACTTATGATGAAACCTCATATATTATTTGTCCTCATACAGCTTGTGCTAAAAAAGTTTATGAAACATATTACAAAAACCAACCTTCAATATTAGTATCAACAGCTCACCCTGCAAAATTTGAAACTATTGTTGAACCCTTAATTAATAAAAGTATCCCAATACCAAAGGCATTAGATGAATTATTGAAACTTGATGGAAAATTTACAAGTGTTTCAACAGATTATCATGATATATTTTAATTAATTATTTTAAACTAGCTTTTTTTGATTGTATAAATTTTATAAAAATGGCTAGTTTTTTTATATAAATATATCAACTTTATATTATTGATTGTTCCTTTTTTTGTATGTATAATTAAGATGTTTTAGAGGCTTTTAAAAATAAGGCTTATAAAATTGATATATTTGTGATTATTGCAATTTAAAATCAGAAATTTAAGGAGCTCATAATTAAAATTAATTTTAAAAAAATAGATTTTGTAACAATCTTAAAAAGATCAATTTTATTTATTATTCCATTTATTATAATATATATTTTTTTATTTAATTATATAAAAAAAATTGAAGTAGAAAAATCTATAGAAATAATAGTAAGTGAACAAAAACAAAAAACCAATACTCTTGATTATATAATTAAGAATTTATTTGATGAAAGCATTGAAGATTTATTAGTTATAAAAAAATCTGATGAAATAAATAATTATATAAACGATACGACTCAATTTAATCAGAACGAATTATCGCAACTATTTTATAGAATTGCATCAAATAAAAGTAGTTTTGATCAAATCAGATATATAGATTCAAACGGTCAAGAAATTATAAGAGTAAACAATTCTGATAATTCTCCCTATATTGTAAGCTCTGATTTGTTACAAAATAAATTTGACAGATATTACTTTCAAGAATCAATTAAATTGAATGATGGAGAATATTATTTTTCAAATTTAGATTTAAATATTGAAAATGGGAAAATAGAAGAACCTCATAAACCAGTAATTAGAATAGCAACCCCTTTATATAATTTAAAAAATGAATTAAAGGGAATATTAATTATTAATTATTTGGGAGAAAATATTATAGGTGTTTTTAATAATCAATATAATATTTCAAATAATAATATGAATGACACTTATTTAATTAATAATGAAGGTTATTTTTTATATAATAAAGATATTACTAAAACTTTTTCTTATATGTTCGATAAAGAAAAACAATATAATTTTAAAGATTTAAATAATATTGTTTATGATTATATGATAAAAAATCATAATGGATATATTATTGATAATAATTATATATATTATTTTAAAGAAATTATCCCCACCTCTAATATTGAAAATGTGATGAGTGATAAATTTAGTTGGTATATTATATCAGATTATAATTTAAATAATTTCCCTGTTATAAAGAAAAGTATATTTTTTTATCTGTCCTTAATGGATTTATTAGTTTTAGTTATTTTATGTTTATTAATATTTTTTTCAATTTTAATCACTTATTTAAGAAATAAAGATAAAGAACAATTATTAATAACAAATAAAATTGCAGAAAATACTAATGATGCAATTCTTATCTCAGATAAATTTACTAAAATCATTTTTGTAAATAAAGCATTTGAACAAATTACTGGCTATTCAAAAGATGAAGTTTTGGGCTTAAAAACTAACTATTTTAAATCAGGTTTACATAAAAAAGATTTCTATCACCAGATGTGGAAAGAGTTAAATGAAACAGGTTCTTGGGAAGGCGAGCTATGGGATCGTAAAAAAGATGGTTTGTTTTATCCTAAATTATTAAAAATACTTGCAATAAATAAAAAATTAACAAATAAAGTTGATAAGTATATTGGAATATATTTCGACTTAACTCGTTTAAAACAAGATGAAGAAGATATTACTAAACTAAAAAATTATAATATTGAAACCAATCTTCCTAATGAAAAATTATTATTAAAATTACTTCAATCAAATGTCGAATCAGCTAAAAATAATATTTTTGGATTATTTTGTTTCTCAATAGTTAATTACTATGATTTAATAAATAATCGTGGTGATGAAGAAATAAGAAAAGCAATTAAAGAGTTTATCAAAGAACTTAACTCTTTAATTTCAAAAAATGATTATATTGCTCAAATATCAAAAAATACTTTTGTAATTGGGTTAGTGAATTATGAAAGTAAAGCTGAAATAAAAAACTTTATAGATATATTTTTTAATTACAATAAAGAAAGTTTAAATGACCAAAAAGATTGTTTTTATTTTCAAATTAAAGCTGGTGTCTCAACTTATTCTAAAAATACTATTAATCCAAAAGAATTATTAAGGGATGCTAATATAGCCTTAGAAATTGCTAAAACAAATAATACTATTGATTATTTATTCTCATCTTCTGAATTGACAAATGAAGTAAACCATAAAATGGAATTATCAATTTTATTAAGAAAAGCTATAATTAATAATGAATTAGATGTACATTATCAACCACAAATTGATTGTAATTCTAATAAAATTATCGGAATTGAAGCATTAATAAGATGGAATAATAAAAAATTTGGTAATATAGGCCCCTTTGAATTTATACCTATTGCAGAAAAAACTGGGTTTATTATTGATTTAGGATATTGGTTAATTGAACGTATATTTCAAGATTATTATAAAATCAAATACATTATCCCAAATGATTTTAAAATATCAATTAATATATCAGCTCTTCAATTTCAAGATAATAAATTAGTTAAAATTTTTACTGATCTTTCAAAACAATATGATGTCAACTTAAACAAAATAGAAATAGAAATCACTGAAAGCATGCTTGTTAATGATATAAATATTGTTAACAGTCAATTAAAAAAATTTAAAAATTTAGGTATTTCAATATCGTTAGATGACTTTGGTACAGGATTTTCTTCATTAAGTTATTTAAAAATGATTATTATAGATAAAATTAAAATTGATAGGAAATTTATAAAAGATTATCCAGAAAATGATAATGGTGGGCTTGCAAAAATTATTGTACAACTTGCTAAAGAACTTGATTTGAAAGTAATCACTGAAGGTGTTGAAACAAAAATTCAACTTGACTATATTAAATCTATAGGATGCAATTATATTCAAGGCTATTACTATAGTAAACCATTAACTTTTGATGATTTAATTTTGTATATAAAAAAAATAAGAGATTAATATCATATTTTTTCATTATAAATTTTTTCGATAAGTGCACTCATACTAAGTCCATAGCTAAATGCATATTTTTCCAGTGTTGAACATAGAATATTATTATTAATTTTACAGTGTTCTCTATTGCATATGTTAGTTTTATTGATACCTGATATTTTGGCTATTTGAGATTCAGATAAATTTCTATTAATTCTAACTTGTGATAATTTTAAACATAATTCTTTTGGAGATAAAGATTCTGTTTTAATTACATATTTCATAGTTATTGAATTTGTTAATCCTGATTCATTTTCTGCAATTAAGAAAAAACAAGAAATAGAAATATTTACAACTGAACAAATTCTTTCAACTGTTGAATATTTAGGATTCCAACTATCATTTGCATGTCTAATTAAACTGGGTGATATTTTTGCTTTTTTAGCAAAATCATCAATTGATAAATGAGAAATTTTAATTAAATATAATAAAGCTTTATAATAATTTAATGGAACATACTTTTTCAAATTTAACTCCTTAAAAATCTTTGAAATATTGATGCATTAATATTTAGAAATATTTATATTATTTGTTATGTAAAAAATATTAACAAAGTATTATTAAAATGTCAAAAATTTAGGAGTTTTATAAAATTAAAATTATTATATTAATTATTTTGAATTTTTTTGAATGTTTAGGTTATGAATTTCAGTAGAATTAATTATAATTATAACTATTAGTTATTTAATAAATACTAATAGTTATAATTTAATATATATTTTTATTTACATTTTTAATAAATGTTGTAGATGTTATAAAGTTAATTAATTATTATAAATATAACAAATTGTTATAAAGTACTGCAAACTCCTTATATTATAAAAAAATTAGTTTTGTTAACAAAACTTAAGCAAAAGCTATAGTTGGAATTTCTCTAATATTTAGTTCTGTTACACAGCCAATACCAAATACAGTTTCAAGATTTTTAATTATTTTTTCAGTTTTATCAAAAGGAATATATGCTTGAACTGTTCCAGCAAAACCACCACCATGAACTCTATATGCTCCTTCACCCTCGAGAGATGTTTCAAGAACAGCTAATGCTAAACCTAAACCTTGTTCAATTGGTTTGTCATATAAATTTTGAAGATAATTATAAGAACTTTGACCAGATTTATTTACTAATTCTAGATACTTATTTATGTCGTTATTTTTTAACGCAATAACCATATCCTCAACTCTTTTGTTTTCATTAAAATAGTGAATAGCTCTAAGCAAAGCACGATCATTTTTTAAATTATCTCTTAAATCATGTATATTATTAAAAAAATCATCATAACTAATTTCTCGAAGTACTGTCTTATTGAAATAGTTTGCAACAGCTTTCATTTCACTAGGAATGGCACTATAGCAATGTGTTAAATCATCATGAGAGCCTTTTGTATCAACAATAATTAAATTATATCCAAATTTTTTAAAATCAAATGGAATGTTAATTACTTTAGGATTTATATTATCTTTAAAATCTATTGAAATAATTCCACCACTTGCACAAGCACATTGATCCATCAACCCGCTTGGTTTTCCATAATAAGTATTTTCGGCAAATTGGCTAATTTTTGCTAATTCAATAGGTGAAAGAACATCTTCATTATAAAGATTATTAAAAATAGTAGCACATAATACTTCAATAGCTGCAGAAGATGATAAACCACTTCCTTTTAACACATTTGTAGTTGTATTTGCTAAAAATCCACCAATTTTTAATCCTTTTTGATTAAAAGCATAAGCTATACCTCTAAGTAATCCTTGAGTTGTATTTTCTTCATCTTTTCTATAATCCAAATTGGATAAATCTACTTTAACCTCAGGGAATCCTTCACTGTTAAGTATAGCAATATTATCATTTGTTTTATTTACTGCAGCTATTGTGTCTAGATTTATTGAAGCAGCTAATACTTTTCCGAGATTATGATCGGTATGATTGCCTCCAAGTTCACTTCTCCCAGCAGTAGAAAAGAGTAGTGCTGAGTTTTTATTAAAAAGAGTTTGATGAGTCTTTAATAATGAGATATATCTTTTATTTAAATAACTAGAATCAAATTTTTTTCCATATAATTTTGGATAGATATCAATTAAAGCATTATTTTCAATACTTTTTACATTAATCATATTAATTCTCCATTAATTTTTTTAGATAATGAGAGGAACTTAGTTCTCTCAATTGTTTTGCTGCAGTTTCTGCGGTTATGTCTCTTTGTGCCATTGCGAGTAATTCATAGCCTACCATAAATTTTTTTACAGAAGCAGATCTTAATAAGGGTGGGAAGAAATGAAAATGCATTATATTTCCTAAATAATCATTTCCATCAGTTGGTTTTTGATGAATACCCATTGAATATGGGAAATTAGTTTTAAATAAATTATCATATTTTATTGTAAGCGTGCTTATTGCTTTTGCAAGATTTATTTCATTCTCCTTTGATAAATCATTTAAATTTGTTATGCTTTTATTCAAAGGTAATATCATAGTTTCATAAGGCCATGTTGCCCAATATGGAACTACAACAATAAAATCATCATTGCTATATACTGTTCTGATATTTTCTTTTAATTCATATTTTGCATAATCTAATAACATATAGGAGCCATTATCTTTATAATATTCTGTTTGTTTTTGAAGTTCGATACTAGGTAAATTCGGAATTATCTCTTCTGCCCATATTTGTCCATGTGGATGAGGATTAGAACAACCCATAATTGAACCTTTATTTTCAAAAATCTGAACATGGTTAATATATGAATAATTACCTAATTCATTATATTGTTCTTTCCATACTTGAATAATTTGAACAATGTCATCAACTTTCATTCTTGATATAGTTAAATCATGACGTGGTGAAAAACAAATTACTTTACAAATACCTTTTTCTCCCTTTGCTTGTAATAAATTATTTGGTCCAAAAGAATGACTTTCACTGTCACTGTCTTTTAAAAGAGCAGAAAAGTCATTAGTAAAAACATAAGTATTCTTGTAATTGGGATTTGTTTCTTTATTACTTCTGGTATTTGTTGGGCATAAATAACATGAAGGTTCATACTTAGTTGAACTAGGGATTTGAACATCTTCAACTTGTCCTTGCCAAGGTCTTTTGGTTCTATGTGGTGAAACTTTTACCCATTCACCTGTTAATGGGTTTAATCTGTTATGAGTTGACTCTTGTAATTTATTCATGAATGCTCCTATAATAAATGATGTACACGTGTACATTATATTACCATATATATTATGTCAAGTAAATGGAGTAAAAATGCAAACTACAAGAGACCAAGTAGCAAAAGTAGCAAAAGTAAGTAGTGCAACTGTTAGTAGAGTTTTTAATAATCAAGATTCTGTTTCCGATGAATTGAAACAGAGAGTATTAAGTGCTGCAAAAAAACTTAATTATATTCCAAACAAAGCTGCAGCACAACTAAGGAGAAGGGGCACTGGAAAAATTGCAGTTGTCCAGATAAATAAAGAAGATAGAACGTACTATTGGGGTTCAATTAAATTATTTGATTGGTTTTATGCTCAAGCACTGAAAGGTATGTTAAACGCAATCGAAAACTCTAGTTATCAATTAAGCTTTTATTCGGTAAATGAAAAAAAAGATTTGATTTCAATTTGCAAAAAAGTAGATGCTATTATTGGATACGATATTGATACAAAAAAAGAAGAATCTTTTTTTAATGAGTTACCAATCCCTTATATTTTAGCACATCATATAAAACCAAATGATAATTATTTACATGTTTCAACAGACAATTATTTTGGTGGTGTCCTGCAAGGGAAATATTTAAAAAGTAAAAATGTTAAAAATCCAATATATATTAGTGGCTATATAAAAAAAGTTTTATCTCATACTCAAAGAATGGAAGGGATAAGAAAAGAATATCCAAATATTAAAGTCGTAGAAATAGATTTTATGAACTCACAAGAAATAAAAAAAATTACTTCATATATTCTACAAAAAATAAAAGATAAAGAAGTGGATGGAATTGCATTTGTTAATGATCTAGTTTTAGTGAAAACTCTTTATAAAATAAATTTTGACATTCCAATTATAGGGTACGATGGGGCTCCATATATTTCTTTAATAGAAAATGTTGCATCAATTGAATTTCATATTGATAAAATATACGAATTGGCAATCAATAAAATCATTGGTTTATTAAATGATAAACAAGTAGAAGGCGAAATTATTCTCCCTTCGATATTTGAATAATACTTATTTTAAGTGAAATATTCATGTTTGAAATATGAAAAATGGCTAAAAGCAAACATTGATAATTCTATCAGAATATGTCATAACTTTGGAGAAATATCATTTATAATAAATTTGTATAATATAATAATTTTCATTTTTTAGTCAAAAACAATTATTAGATATTGATTAAAGTATATTTTGTGTTATAATGACTTAAGAATATAAAAAACAACTGGAGACATAAATGGCCGATAATGGTTTAATTTTAATTATAGATGATGATAAAATCCAAAGAAAATTGCTTGTTGGTATATTAAAAAATCAATATAATACTATTGAAGCAGAAAATGGTTTAATTGGATTAAATCTTGCTAAGGAAAACGCAAAAAAAATATCTTTGATTATTTTAGATTTATCAATGCCAATTATGGATGGCTTTCAATTTCTAAGTGAGGCTTCTAAACATTACTTATTTAATGAGATTCCAATTATTGTTTTAACAGCTGATGATCAAGTAAGTAGCTTATATAAGGCATTGGAACTAGGTGCTAATGATATTTTACCAAAACCTTTTAATTCTGAAAAACTATTAAATAAAGTAAGTCAAATTATTAATTCATACCAATTATTAAATTTAACTCAAGATCGTAATTATTTTAATTTAACTGCAAAACAAATTGCTTACGCAAGTGAAGTAGATAAACTAACTGGATTATTTAATAAAGATGCATTTTATAAAATAAGCAATGAAATTTTATTAGAAAACCCTACTCAAAATTATTATTTAATACGAGGTGATTTTGTTCGTTTTAAATTAGTAAATGAATTATATGGCAAAAAATCTGGAGACTTACTATTACAAGCATATTCAAGACATCTGGTAGAAATCTTAGGTAAAGACGCAGTAGTTGCCAGATTTAGTGATGATGATTTTGTTGCATTAATTAAAAAAAACAAAGAAGATTTGAAATTCGATTTAATTAAAATCGAATCATTCCTTAAAGATTATCCTTTAGACATTTCATTAGTTAATGTATTTGGGGTATATAAAATTGAAAATCGAGATCTTCCAATTGATTTGATGTGCGATAGAGCTGCATATGCTTTAGCAAAAGCTAAACAGAGTAGAGATGTTAGTGTTTATGTTGTTTACAATGAGAAACTAGACAAGTGGCTAAAAATAGAACAAGCAGTTGTATCTGGTATCGATATAGCCATAGAAAATGGTGATATTTTAATTTATTTTCAACCTAAATATTCATTAAATGATAAATCAATTGTTGGTGCTGAAGCTTTAGTTAGATGGCAACATCCTTCACTAGGTATGTTAAGCCCTGGTGTTTTTATTCCAATATTAGAAGCAAACGGTGTAATCCATCAGTTGGATTATTATGTTTGGGATAAAACTTGCGAGAGTGTAGCTAAATGGCAAAAAATGGGTCTTATGAAAATACCTGTTTCTGTTAACGTTTCTAGAAATAATTTTTATCGTGATAAATTATGGGTAGAAATATTAGATTTAATTGATAAACATGGAATTACTCCTGATTGTATTAATATTGAGATTACTGAAACCTCATATATGAATGATCCTGACCAAGTTCAAAGCGTTGTAAATAAATGTCAAGAATCTGGATTAAGTGTACATATGGACGATTTTGGAAGTGGATACTCTTCATTGAATGTATTAAAAGATTTGGTATTTGATGCATTAAAAATTGATTTAACTTTTTTACAAGGGTTAGAATCTAATGAGAGAGCAGCTATAATATTGAAATCAATTATGGATATGAATAAATTGTTAAAATTACCTGTAGTTGCAGAAGGAATTGAAACACAAGAACAAGAAAACTTTTTAAAAGAAATTGGTTGTGAAGTAGGACAAGGTTTCTTATTCTCAAGACCAGTTGAGGAAAATGTTTTTATTGAAATGTTAAGAAAAGAAACTTTAAAAAAAGAAGTCATTTAATTTTTATAGATTCTATTTATAAATAAAAAAATCATTTTCAATTTTTATCCATAATTTAATATGAAAAATACTATTAACTATTAGTAAAATATAATCCATTATTATATTATTAATATAACAATGGTGAATTTATATATATTATTAGACGAAATATATATTACTAATGCAGTTTTAATTTAAAAAATACTGATTAATACAATTTAAAAATATATTTTAATTTTATAAAAAATGAGATTATTAAAGTCTTTTATATAAATTGTTTTCGGTATATGGTAAAAAAAAAGTAATAAATTCTTTAAATGTTATTGACATATGTTTGTTTGAAAGGTATCTTTTAAGTATATTTTAATAAAGAGAAGGTACAATTATGAAAATAGGTATAGCAACAATAGAAAAAGATTTAAATCAAAATGTAAATCCAACTTTTGGAAGAGCTCCATATTTTGCTGTTTATAATACAACAACAAAAAGTGTAGAATTTTATGAAAATGAAGCGAAAAATGCACAAGGTGGTGCTGGAATTAAAGCTTCTCAATTTTTAGTAGATTTAAATTTAGATGCAATTATTGCTTATAGATTAGGTGAAAATGCTGAAAAAGTATTAACAAGCGCTAATATTATTTTATATTCACCAAAAGAAAATTTAACTGTTCAAGAAAATATTGATTTACTTCTTCAAAACAAATTAGATACCATGGTTGATATCCATAGTGGTTATCATCACGGTTAAAGTAGATGAGTAAAATTGCCGTATTAAGTGGAAAAGGTGGAAGTGGTAAAACTTTTATATCTACTAATTTATCAAATATTATTAATGGTTCAACTTATTTAGATTGTGATGTTGAGGAACCAAATGGTCATATTTTTTACTCTAATTGTAAATTATTGGAAGATAAAAAAGTTTATAGATTGGTCCCAAACTTTGATAGTGAAAAATGTAATGGATGTCGAGATTGTGTAAATTTTTGTAAGTTTTCTGCCTTAGCGTTTATTGGAAATAAACCTTTGTTATTTGATGAAGTTTGCCATAGCTGTGGTGGTTGTAATTTAGTTTGTTCTCAGAATGCTATAAGTGATAAAGAAATAGAAGTAGGGACTGTATCAATTTATTCAAAAAATGATAACACAATTATAAGTGGACAAATGAAAATTGGAGAAGCCTCTGCTGTTTCACTAATTAGTGAGGTATTAAAAAACGCAAGTGAGCAATCAATAATAGACTGTCCTCCAGGAAGTGCTTGTTCAACAATGGAAGCAATAAAAGGAGCTGATTATTGTATATTGGTCACAGAACCTACTATTTTTTCACTTCATAATATAATGATGATTGTTGAACTAGTAGAATTATTTAATATTCCTTATGGATTTGTAATTAACAAAAGTGATGATTCAATTGATTATATAATTGAAGATTATATAAAAAGTATTAATCAAGAATTATTAATAAAAATTCCGTTTTCAACTGAACTTGCAAAATCAAATGCTAGTGGAAAATTAATAAATATTAATTCAAAAGAAATAGATAATTTTAATCAACTAAAAGTAAAGTTAATAGAAAAAGGTATAATTAAATGAAAAAAATTCTAATAATTTCTGGAAAAGGTGGTACAGGTAAAACGACACTATCTTCATCTTTAATCGAATTATTAAATGCTAAAGCATTTGCTGATTGTGATGTTGATGCTCCAAATCTTCATTTAGTTAGTCATTACAATGATTCTGATAAATTAGAACAAGATTTTCAAGGAATGGATATTTTTTCGATAGATAACACATTATGTAAAAGTTGTGGCAAATGCTATGATGTATGTAAATTTAGTGCAATTGAAAAAGATGATAATAAATTTAAAATTAATCCTTTATTGTGTGAAGGCTGTGGTGTTTGTGAATTTATTTGCAAATATAATGCTATAAAACCAAATAAAAATATAGTTGGCAAAACACAAATATATAAATCAGAAAAAGTTTTTTCTACTGCACAATTAAATATGGGAAGTGGAAATAGTGGTAAATTAGTTTCACAAGTTAAAAAAAATTTAGATGATAATACAAATAATCATAAATTTGCAATAATAGATGGATCCCCTGGCATTGGCTGTCCTGTTATAGCATCTCTATCAGCGATAGATTTAGCAATAATCGTAACAGAACCATCTCTTTCCGGATTAAGCGATTTAAAAAGAATTGTAACAACAGCCAAAATATTTAAGACAAAAATTTCTATCGTAATTAACAAAGCTAATTTAAATAAATCAGTTAGAAATATGATAAAAAATTATCTTAGACTAGAGAACTTAGAATTAATAGGTGAAATTGACTATGATGAAAATGTTTCTAAATTAATTAATAAAAATCAATCATTAGCTAATTCAAATACAGTTGCTGCAACTCAAATAAAAAAAATTGCAAATAAATTAATTTATAAGCTTGATAGTTTATAAACGCCAGTAAATGTAATTATAATAATGATGGCGTTGCTATTATAACATTTGTAATGTATCAAGTGTGAATTTTCTAATAATTTAGTTAAAAATAATCTTTTTTAGCCTTGAAAAAGTACCATACTCAATTTACAATAATTTGATTAGTTTTTAATCTTAAAGGGGAAAACAAAGATGGAAGAAAAACTTAATAAGTTAAAAAATTGGGGATGCGACATTAATGGCGCCCTCGATCGGTTTTTAAATGATAAAGATTTATATTATGAATGTTTATCAATGTTTGTTGAGGATCAAAATTTTGCAGCATTAAAATTGCACATTAATGATGCGAATCAAAAGAAACCATTTAGTTATGTACATACACTAAAAGGGGTTGCAGGGAATCTTGGTATATCACCACTATTTGAATCATTAAGCGAATTATGTGAAGCTTTAAGAAATAATGAATATGATCCAAATAGCGGGTTGTTCGAGAGAACTGTTGTTGATTACAATATTTTTCTTGAAATTATGAAGTAAATTTTGTAATTAATACTTTTACATTTCCGCCACAAATCATTCCCAATTGGCTTGCCTTAGTATTTGATAAATTATGGTAATACAATTGGGTTTTTTTATCATTATTTAATAATAGATTTTTGCAATCTTTTATAACTTGAGCTTCAACAGCGCCTCCACCAATAGTACCTTGAATATCTCCATTTTTAAACACAGCTAAAAAGGATCCTTCTTCTCTTGGTGCAGAACCATTCTTTTCAATTATTCTTGCTACAACAAATTCTTCATTTTCCTTAGCTAATTTTTTTAATAATGGCACATCAAGTTCTATTTGTTTTTTAGAACCTTTTGTAACCTTAATTATTTCGGAAACAATTGAAATAGCAATTTCTTCTGGAGTTTGAGCATTAATATCTAATCCAATTGGAGAATAAATAGTATCAAGAAGAGCCTTATCAATAGACAATTCTTTTTTATTAATTTCTTCGATTATAGCATTTTTTGTAGCTGAAACTTTTGATTTTGATCCTATCATTCCTACATATCTTGTTTTTTTTAATAATGCAGATTCTAAACATGATTTGTCATGTTTATGACCTCTTGTTGCAATAATTACAGCAGCATTTGATAAATCTAAATTTAATATTTCTTTGCTATAATCTCCAAGAATTAAATTTGCATTGGGATATTTATCAGTATTACAAAATTCTATTCTATCTTCAATTATTGTAATTTTCCAATCCAATAATTGTGCTAATTGATAAACAGCATTACCAATATGACCTCCGCCACACATAACAACTTCTAATTTGCCACCAAGAACTTCTGACAAGTATTCACCATCATTTAGTACATCATTAGTGGTAGAAAATAATAATTGTTGTTTATTATTGTATATAGCCTCATTCCCTAAATTGCTTTCATTTAATCTAGTTCTTCTTTCAATTGTATCATTTAAATTTTCTAAAATTATTTTAAAATAGTTATTCATAAAAATAGTTCCTAATATATTTTGGGTTTTCACCAATATTTAAAATTCTAAATCATCATTTAATAAAAGATGATATTCTTTTCTATCTCTATTCTAAAATATTTTAATTATATTATCCATTCTTTATATTAATAATAAATGGAATAATTTTTGAATATTTTATTTAATTATTATTAAAAAGATAAATATAGCTTATTTTTTTAAAAAAATGTTGTAAAGTAATTTTTATGGAATCAATAAGAAATTTATATAAAATAGGTTATGGTCCCTCAAGCAGTCATACAATGGGACCAAGATTTGCAACTAACATGTTTTTAAAAGAATGTCCGAATGCAAATAAATATAAGGTTATACTTTTTGGATCATTAGCAGCAACAGGCAAGGGACACTTAACTAATGTTGCAATTGAAGAAGTATTTTATTCAATTAACAAGCCAATAGAAATCATATGGAAACCGGAAGAATTCAAATCCTACCATCCAAATGCATTAACTTTTTTTGCTTATGATGAAAGTGACAAAATTATTCTAGAAAAGACATATTACAGTGTTGGTGGTGGTTCTGTAGAAGAAGAAGGTAAAAAAAATCTTAATAAAGAACTAATTTATTCAGATGAATTTAATTCAATGCAAAAAATACTTGAATTCTGTGAGAAAGAAGGCCTCCAACTTTGGGAATTTGTTAAACAAATTGAAGGTGTTTCTATATTATCTTATATGGAAGAAGTTTGGGATTCGATGGTTTTTGCCGTAAAAAAAGGTTTAGAAACTGAAGGGGTATTACCCGGTGGTTTGAAGCTACAAAGAAAAGCTTCAATGTATTATTCAAAAAGCTTAAATTATACAGGATCTATGAAACATAATAGTGAAATAATAGCTTATGCATTAGCTGTAAGTGAGGAAAATGCAAGTGGTAATGTTATTGTAACAGCACCAACCTGTGGAAGCTGCGGTATATTACCATCGGTTTTATATTATCTCTACAAGAACCACCATTTAACAAAAACAAAAATTTTAAATGCATTACTCTGTGCAGGATTAATTGGAAATCTAGTTAAAGAAAATGCTTCAATAAGCGGTGCAGAAGTAGGTTGTCAAGGAGAAGTGGGCGTAGCTTGTGCAATGGCTAGTGCTGCTGCTACTCAAATCCTTGGAGGCTCAATATATCAAATTGAATATGCTGCAGAAATGGGGCTAGAACATCATTTAGGATTAACTTGTGATCCTATGTTAGGATTAGTTCAAATTCCTTGTATTGAAAGGAATGCAATGGCTGCTATAAGAGCATTAGATCATTGTACATATGTTTTATTAAGTGATGGACGACATAAAGTTTCTTTTGATGAAGTTGTTGAAGTAATGAAGAAAACTGGGCACGATATTCCACCTTTATATAGAGAAACTTCTCAAGGAGGACTTGCTATGATTCAAAAATGGAAAGAAGATAGAGAAAATGCCCTTAAAAATAAGAGCATTTTAGAAAGAAAAATTTAATTAATTTTATTTAAAAATTTATATATTGAACTTAATACACCACCTGCTATATTCCGACCTTTGTCTGATACAGTAAGGTGGTTTGCTTCAATTCCTCTAGGATCAATATCAGCGACTTTAAATCCTTTTGAAACTATAAGATCATTAGTTAATAATCCACGAATCTTACCATCAATAGTTGCTTCAACTAATGTTTCATCAACTTTTGCAATAATATCACCTTTTTGAACAATATCACCAATTTCTTTTAAAGCAACCCATTTACCTGCAATGGGGCTATGTATTACCCTTTCTTTTCCATATCCGCCAATTATACCTGGTATTCCTGAGTTTTCAATTGCTTTACCTTCATAAATTACGGTACCTAAGTAATGGCCTCTTTTTGTTTCTATTATACAATGACAATCTTTATTAACTTCAAATCCTGGGCCCAAAGCAATTACTAATGGAGCATCTGTAATATTAGTTCCTAAATTCTTTTTTGCTAATATTGCGTCAATTACAATTAATGGTTTAATAATTTTTATTAATGAAGCCTCTTTATCCGCCACTATTGCAATATTACCAGATTCTAGAACTTCAAAAATATTTGTTAAATCCTCTTTATTGCATTTTATTGCAAGAGAGCCTCCGACTTCATATTGTCCATCATACATTGCTTGAGCAAAAGAAACAGTCCTTCTAATAACAGTTGGTTGATCAGTTTCTAAAGCAATAATTTTAAATCCTAATCGATGTAATTTTAAGATAGTAGCTGTAGCTAAATCACC
This sequence comes from Spirochaetia bacterium, assembly GCA_009930325.1. Lineage (GTDB taxonomy): Bacteria > Spirochaetota > Spirochaetia > Sphaerochaetales > Sphaerochaetaceae > Pleomorphochaeta. The sequence goes on from RZYO01000005.1 coordinate 20,921, forward strand.
AGCGCCTCTGATAATAATAGGTCTATATAAATTGTTTCTTTTTATAGGATTTCTATTTTTTTCACAACTAAGTAATTCACTTACAATACTTAAACCAACTTGATAAGGAGTTTGCCCTCCTAAATTCAATCCGATAGGGCAGTGTAATTTAAGATTTTGTTCAGCTGTAATATCTAAATTTCCAATCAGATTATACATATGGTTGTGGCTAGTCATAATACCAACATACCAAGAATCGGATTGTAAAGCTTTCTTATAATCAGATTCTTCCATAAGAGAATGATTTAAAACTAAAATAGCACTATCAGTTGTATTAATCTCACTTAGTGTTAAACCAATATTATCACTTAAAAGTATGGAACTAGCCATAGGAAAATCATCTTGAGAAGAATATTCTTTTCTTTTCTCAATAAGAATTATTTCAAATCCAGATTTTGATGCAATTTCAGCAACATTTTTTCCAACATGACCACCACCAATTATTATTACTTTAGAAGAATTTTCTCCTATATCAATTGATACTTTTATAAAGTCTTTTTTTAAATCATCATCACGATAAATTTTAAATAAACCGCCTTTTTTGTCAGATAATGCTTGTTTTGCTTTTTCAATAGCTTTGAATTCTAATAAACCTCCACCAATTGTACCAAAACTATTTCCATTACTTTGTACAAGCATTCGACCACTTGTTCGTGTTACAATTCCACTATAATCACATAGAGTTACCCATGCAAATGGAATGTTTTTACTTTCAAGTTCTGAGGCGATTTTATAAGGGGAATAATTGTTATTTTTCATAAATACCATTATATCATAAAAAATATAATCATGATAAGAAAATAAATAAAAAAACCTTCAAATTATTAATATTTTTATCAATAATTGAAGGTTATATTTTACGAATGAGAAATTAATTATTTAGCATTTGGAGCTTTTACTAAAATTGTTTTCAAGAAAGGTTTTTTTTCAAGATTTTTAACAAGTGCTCTAGCTCTAGCCTTATTAACATAATTTGGATCTTCAAATGAATATTTAAAATTAGTATGAATATCATATGTATTATTCATAAGTGCATAAGCATCTTCAGTCATTACTAATTCTTCATCAGTTGGAATAACATAAATTCTTGAAGGAGAAGACTCTTTACTAATGTCAAATTCTCCATTTCTACAACGACAATTATTATTCTTTTCAACATCAACATCGATTCCTAAATTAGCAATACCTTCTAAAGCAGCAAGTCTAATATGTTCACCCATTTCTCCAACACCAGCGGTAAATACAACAGCATCTACTCTACCTAATAAAGCAGCATAAGCCCCGATATATTTTTTAATTCGATGTCCTTCCATTTTGATAGCTAATTGAGCTCTTTTGTTTCCTTCTTCAGCTTGAGTATGGACATCTCTTCTATCAGTTAGTCCACATAGACCTAACAAACCACTTTTTTTATTTAATGTAGCATCCATTTCAGAAGGAGTCATTTTTGTTTTTTCCATCATAAAAGGAATAATTGCTGGATCTAAATCGCCGCTTCTTGTACCCATAATTAATCCTTCTAAAGGAGTTAATCCCATTGAAGTATCAACACAAACACCATTTTTTACAGCACAAACAGAAGCACCATTACCAATATGACAAATAATAACATTTGTATCTTTGTTTTCTTTTCCTAATAATACAGCTGCTCTTTTAGCACAATATAAGTGAGAAGTTCCGTGGAAACCATATCTTCTTACATTATAATCTGTATACCAACTATAAGGTAGAGCATACATAAAAGCTTCTTCAGGCATGGTTTGGTGCCAAGCTGTATCCATTACAATTGCATGAGGAATATTAGGCATTACTTTTCTTGCTGCCTCAATACCCATGATATTTGCGGGCATATGAAGAGGTCCTAAAGGAATTAACTCCTTTAATTCTTTTATAACAAAATCTGTAACTAATTCAGATTTTTTGAATATTTCACCACCATGTAAAACTCTGTGTCCAACTGCACCAATTTGAGACAAATCACTTATTACACCATACTCGTCATCTACAAGCATTTTGATTATTAATTCAATTGCTTCTTTGTGAGTTGGAGAAGAAAACTTTGCTGTATATTCTTCTTTATCTTTTGCTTTGTGTTCAATTGTTGAATATTCAAGACCTATTCTTTCTACTACACCAACAGCTAGAACGTCTTTGTTTGTCCAATCAAATACTTGATACTTTGCAGAAGAACTTCCGCAATTCAGAGTTAGAATCACCATAATTTGGGCTCCTTAATTAAAAAATGTCTAAGATTTTTTTTAGAAAATATGTGATAAATTATCACACAAATTAATACGATGTTCAACTAAGATAATGCAAAAATTATAATATTTTCGTATAGTATGTATGATAAAAAAAATTTTATTAGCAATGATATATATAAATTTAAGTTTATTGGGTTTATTTTCAACAAATGTCAGTTTAACAAACAACAATTTAAATAAAAACTTAAAGATAGATATTTCAGATAAATTCAATAATGTCAGTATAAAATTTGAGAATAACAAAATTGTAGAAGTTAATTCCTTAAAATTATCGATAAATAATATCCTTATTAAAAAAGAAAAAATTCAACTAAACGAACAGGTAATTGTCGATAACTCATTAAGATACATAATAAGTTTTAATTATAATTTATTTAAAATTTCTTCTACTATTCCTTCTTTTTCAAATGATAAGATAGATATAAAAATTTTTGAATTAAATTATAATAATTTAATTTTTCAAACTTCCTATTACTATAATTATTCAAATTTAAACAATAAGTTTTATTATGATTTTTCAAATTTACTTTATACAAAAAATGGTTATCTTTTTTATTTGGAATATGAATTTAAAAATATTTCCACCAAACAAGAATTAGGTATAACTAATTTAGGTACAAATTATAGCTCTATATATGCTCTCAATTTAAAACATTTTACTTTTTCTTTTAATGTTAAAAATATAAATGAAAAATATACATATAAAGTTATTTTTAATCATGGAAATTTTAAGTATGAATCAATTGATAAAATATATGATATTTCAATCTATGGAGGGCAGGGAATAAAAAGAAATAGACAAGTAAAAAGTAAGTTAAAATTAAACTATGATATTAATAACTTCCAAATAATGATTTATTTAAATTTCTTTACTGAAATTGATTATGACGTATATCTAAAAAAAACAATTAATAAAGATTTTAAAATAAGAACTATTATAAGAAATAATGAAAATGAAATTGAACTTAGTTTAAATTATAATAACAACTTTGCTTTTTATTTTATTTTCAATAATGTAAAAATAAACTTTTCAAATAATATTTTTGATATACAATACAATTTTAAAAACAAAAACAATTATAGTTGTTACAATATTAAACTTAATAGTAATAGGGAATTAGAAATTAAATACCAAAGATTTTTATGAAAAATCACCTAATAATTGGACTTCGTATTCCAATTCTATATTAAATTTTTGCATAACTTTTTCTTTACAAATTTGACTTAATTTATAGACATCATCACTAGTTGCTTTATTTTTATTCATAATATAATTAGCATGTGTATCACAAATAATTGCATCTCCAACACTATAATTTTTTAAGCCACAAGCTTCAATTAATTTTCCAGCGATTTCATCTTTAGGATTTTTAAAAATACTGCCAGCACTTGGATAAGTCAAAAGTCCCTTTGTAATTCTATTTTTTGTATTATTATCTTTAACTTGTTTTGCAAAAGTACTGTATTTATTCTTATCTAAAAAAAAGCCAGCTTCAAAAATCATTACTTTTTCCATATGTTTAAAAGGGCTATCGCGATATCCAAAATCTTCACCATTTCGATCCATTCTATGTGATTTCCCATCAAATGTAATATAATCGACATAAAGTAAACGGTCACTTATAGTATATCCATAAGCCCCAGCATTGCCATATATTGCTCCTCCGATTGAACCTGGGATACCATTAAGACCCTCTAGACCAAGCATCCCGTCATTTTGAGTGATGTTTATTGCTCTATCAAGAGACATTCCTGCTCTACATGAAAAAATATTACCCCTAATTGAATATCTACATAATTTTGATGTTCTAATTGTTAATCCATCAATAGGTTTATCACTAATTAATAAATTAGAACCTAATCCTAATAAATTAATTTTTAAATTATTTTCTTTTGCATAATTAATAGCAACAATAAATTCTTCATATCTTCCTGGAGCACAAAAGTATTTTGCTTTTCCCCCAATTTTCATAGTTGTATATTGAGCTAAAGGAACATCGGTTTGAATTATATCTTCAAACTTGATTTTTTCATCTTCATGGCTTACATTATTATTCATATTTAGTATATTAACAACGAATACATATTCTAGCAATGGTAAATTTAAAAAGAGATGTTATAATCAACAATATATTTATTCATTTGTTTATAAATATTAAATTATTTGTTATAATAAAAATAAATCTAAATTTTTTAAGGATAAAATACATGTCGATATATTTATATAATACAATGGGCCGAAAATTAGAAAAATTTAAACCAATTAATGATAATGAAGTAGGTTTATATACTTGTGGTCCTACAGTCTATAATTATGCACATATTGGAAATTTAAGAACTTTTATTTTTGAAGATGTTTTAAAAAGAGCTTTATTACATTCAAATTATAAAGTTAAACATGTTATGAATATTACTGATGTAGGTCATTTAACTGATGATGGTGATGATGGCGATGATAAAATGACAAAAAAAGCTAAGGAAGTAGGCAAAAGTGTTTGGGAAATTGCTTCTTTTTATACTGATGCTTTTATTAATGATGCTACTGATTTAAATTTATTAAAACCAAATGTTTTATGTAAAGCTACTGACCATATTTCTGATATGATAGAATTAATTAAAAGATTAGAAAAAAATGGACATACTTATATTAGTGGTGGCAATGTATATTTTTCAATTGATACATATAAGGATTATGGTAAACTAGCAAATCAAAACTTAGATGATTTAATTACTGCTGTAAGAGATGATGTAAGTGTTGATGATAATAAAAAAAATAGTAAAGATTTTGTATTATGGTTCACAAATAGTAAATTTGGTGAACAACAAATGATGTGGGACTCTCCTTGGGGTAGAGGATATCCAGGATGGCATATTGAATGTTCTGCTATGAGTATGAAATATCTTGGAGAATCCTTTGATATTCACTGTGGAGGCATTGATGCAATTCCAGTTCATCATACTAACGAAATTGCTCAAAGTGAAGCTGCTACTAATAAAAAATGGGTAAATTATTGGATACATGGAGAATTCTTATTAGATGAGACAGGGAAAATGAGCAAAAGTAAAGGAGATTTCTTAACTCTTTCTTTATTAAAGAATAAAGGATATGATCCTATGGATTATAGATTTTTTACTTTAAATGGTCATTATAGATCTCAGTTGAGGTTCAGCTTTGAAAATTTGGATACAGCAAGAAAAAACAGAGTGTCTATTGTTTCAAAAATACAAGATTTATTAGACAATGATGCTAAGCAAATTAAAATTGTTAGTGATGAATCAATATCTCTCCAAAATGAATTTGATGAGTGTGTAAATAATAATTTAAATATGCCTATGGCTATTGCAGTATTATGGAAAACTATAAAAAGTAACATTGATAATAGTGAGAAATACACATTACTATTATATTTTGATGAAGTTTTTGGCCTTAAATTTAGTGATATAAAAAAAAGAGAAATAGTTATTCCTAATGAGATAATTGATCTTGTTAATTTAAGAATAAATGCTAAAAAAGAAAAAGATTTTAAAAAAGCAGATGAAATAAGAGCCGAAATTGAAAAATTAGGTTATGTTTTAAAAGATACTGCAAAAGGTCCAGTTTTATCAAAAAAACTGTAACCCAAGTGTAACAGGATTGTTAATAATTATGAGAATACAAAGTAATGATGAACATGATTTCAGGTATATGTATGAAACAACTTTTACAATGTTATTTAGAGTTTCTAATAATATTGTAAGAAATGCTGATAGAGCTGAAGAATTATGTCAAGAAGCGTTTACTAGATTTTTTGATCAAGGGAAAACTTTTCCTTCTGAAAACGATGCTAAATATTGGCTAATTAGAGTGACTAAAAATCTCTCTATTAACGTTATTAAGAGAAAAAGTCGTGAATTAAAAATGATAGAAAAGGTAAAAAAAGAACCTTTAAGACATGAAAAAAGCGGAGAGGATGTTTTGATTGAAGACGCTATTTGTGACCAAGTAATGGATGCTATTTCTCAGCTTCCAGAAAAGTTGAAATTAGTTATTACTTTGAAAACTTATACAGATTTAGATTATAAGGGAATCGGAGAAACTCTCAATATTTCTGAGAGTAATGTAAAAGTTAGGGTTTTTAGAGCAAGGAAAATGCTTGAAAAAATACTTAGCCAGGAGTAAATAATTTATGTGTTTAGATGATGCATTGCTTAATTCATATCTTGATGGAGAATTACAAGAACCATGGAAGACTCAAGTTGAAGAGCATCTTTCTTATTGTAGTGGTTGTCAATTAAGATTGAACCAATTAAAATCTTTAGTCGAAAAATTAACAAATGCTACTGTTTCTGATGATGATATTTCATTACGTTCACAAAGAGTGTTACAATATTTTGAACAAAATAGATTTAATAGCACTCCAAATAAAAGTTTTTTTAAAAAGAAAATTCAATTAAATTTAGTTCCTGCTTTATTAACAAGTGCTGCAGCTGTTGTAGTAGTATTTATAGGATCTTTCGTTTTATTTGGTTCTAATAGCAAACAAACAAGTCAAATAATGCCGGAAGTAATGATGCCAATTGAATCAAATCAATTAGAACAAGTTAGTGTTAAAGAAAAAGCTTCTTTAGATGATTTTACTTTATCTGAAATTGTTCATTATCTTGATTCACAAGGTTATGCCGTAAAACTAGAATTAAAGACTGTAAATCCATTAGAAGATGTACAGCTAGATAATTAATATTTTGAACAAATGACAAAAAGGAGCTTTATAGCTCCTTTTTTTTGTTTACAATAACATTTTTATTTTAAATATTTAATTACATTATTTAAAATAAATTTTATTATAATATGTTGTTATCAAGTATTTTTTTTGTTAATATAATCCAACAGCTTATTCTGGTAGGAGGATAATTTATGAAGGCAGTAGAATTACAAAAAGCCTATGATCCAAAAGATTTTGAAGAAAGAATCTATCAAGAGTGGTTAGATAAAGGTTTATTTAGCCCACAAGACAATAATAATGAACACTATTCTATAGTGATGCCTCCTCCAAACGTCACAGGTATCCTTCATATGGGTCATGCCTTAAATAATTCATTACAAGATATTTTAATTAGATATTATAGAATGACAGGTGCACCAACTTTATGGGTTCCTGGTACTGACCATGCTGGTATTGCTACTCAAAGTGTTGTAGAAAAACAATTACTTAAAGAAGGTAAAAAGCGCCAAGATTTAGGTAGAGAAAAATTTTTAGAAAGAACATGGGACGTAAAAGATAAACACCATGGAATTATTAAAAAACAATTAGAAACAATTGGGGCTTCCTGTGACTGGTCACGCGAAAGATTTACCATGGATGAAGGTTTATCTAAAGCAGTAAGAGAGTGTTTTGTAACATTATATGAAAGAGGTTTAATTTATAAAGGAGAATACCTTGTTAATTACTGTCCTCATTGTGGTACAGCATTAGCTGATGATGAAGTTGAACATGAAGAAACTCCTGGTAAATTATATGAGATAACATATCCATACACTGATGGTTCTGGCTCTATAACAATTGCAACAACAAGACCTGAAACGATGTTTGGTGATATTGCAGTTGCTGTTAATCCAGAAGATGAAAGATATAAACATTTAGTTGGTAAAAAGGTAAAACTTCCATTAACAGATAGAGAAATTCCAATTATTCAAGATAGTTTTGTTTCGTTAGAATTCGGAACAGGTATGGTAAAAATTACACCAGCACACGATCCTAATGACTGGGAATGTGGGAAACGTCATGATTTAGAAATAATTAATGTATTAAATCCTGATGGAACTTTAAATGATAATTGTCCTGAAAAATATAGAAATATTCAAGCAGCAGAAGCAAGAAAGTTAGTTGTTGAAGATTTAAAAGAATTAGGCAATTTGATAAGTGAAAAAGAACATAATCATGAAGTAGGGCACTGTTATAGATGTAATACAATAATTGAACCTTATTTATCAAAACAATGGTTTGTTAGCATGCAAAGCATGGCCGATAAAGCTTTACAAGCTTGGAAAGATGAAAAAATTAAATTCTATCCAAAAAGATGGGAAAATACTTATTCTCATTGGTTAACATCTATTCGAGATTGGTGTATTTCTAGACAATTATGGTGGGGACATAGAATTCCTGTTTGGTATTGTGAAGACTGTGGAAACATGATGGTTTTAAGAGAAGATCCATGTGAATGTGACAAGTGTAAATCAAAAAATATTAATCAAGAATCTGATGTATTGGATACTTGGTTTAGTTCTTGGTTATGGCCTTTTTCAACATTAGGATGGCCTGAAAAAACTCCAGACTTTGATAAATATTTCCCAACAACTTCATTGGTTACCGGCTATGATATTATATTTTTCTGGGTTGCAAGAATGATAATGGCAAGTTTAGAATTTGTTGGAGAAGTTCCATTTAGAGATATATATTTAACTGGCCTTGTTAGAGATAAACAAGGACGTAAAATGAGTAAAACTTTAGGAAATGGTATAGATCCTATTGATGTTGTAAATCAATATGGTGCTGATGCCATGAAATTTACACTATCCTATATGGCAACTCAAGGACAAGATATTTTAATTGATATGAACTCTTTTAAATTAGGATCAAGATTTGCAAATAAGGTTTGGAATGCTACTCGATTCTTATTAATGAATTTAGAAGATAGAAATTTAATTGATGTAAAAGATATTGAATTAGATACAATGGATAAGTGGATTTATAATAGTTTAAATGAAGCATCACAAAAAGTTGAAATTTCAATGAAAAATTATAGATTCAATGATGGTGCAAGTGCTATTTATGATTTCTTTTGGAATGATTTCTGTGACTGGTATGTTGAATCATCTAAACAAAAATTATATAGCGATGATAATATAGTTAAAGATAAAGCAATTTCTATATTATTAGACTTACTAGCTGAATCAATGAGACTAATGCATCCATTCCTTTCATTCCTAACCGAAGAAATTTATTCTAAATTACCAAATGTAAATGATCAATTAATTAATAGTAAATATCCAAAGTATAGCGAAGATAGAAACTATGAGTTAGAAACAAAAATTGTAAATTGCATGCAAGATGCCGTTAGAGGTGTTCGTGCATTAAGAGCTGACTTACAGATAGCTGTAGATAAAAAAATAAAAGTTATTATTAAAACTGACAAAGATTTTATAGCAACTAATTTCTTTAAAGAAAAAAATGCTTTACTAATGAATTTTATGAATGCGAACAGTCTAGAGATTGATGATTCTAATAGCTTAGATACTTCAAAAGCGGTCCCTGTTGCAGGTAGTGGTTTTGAATCTTTCGTTTTTGTTAGAGAAGCAATTGATATTGAGAAAGAAATTTCAAAATTAGAAAAAGAAATTCAAGCAGCTCAAAAGAATCTTGAAGGTACTTTAAGAAAATTATCAAATGAAAAATTTTTAGCTAATGCTGCCCAAGTAGCTATTGATAAAGAAAATAGCAAAAAGGCTGAATTTGAAGAAAAGATAGAAAAAAGTACTAAACATATTGAATTATTAAAAACATTATAAAATAATAAGATATTATATTAAGGCTTAAACAAATTGTTTAAGCCTTAATTTTACTAAAAAGGTGATGATGTGAAAAATAATGTAGTTCTTGGAAATATAATTAAAAAAATAAATAGTGATAATACATTTAGCTTTGAAGGCTATGCTTTAGAAGCAGCTTATTCAATGATAGCAGCAGAAACAAATGTAATCTTAATAACGAATATAAACAAAGATGATGAAGAAATAGCTTTTTCCAAATTAAAAACATTAGGTGCTAAAATTATAATTCAAGATAATACTAAAACCACAACTATAGATGAAAATAATAAAATTATTGAAATAGCAAATAGTCTTGAAGTAGATGATACATTAAATATTGATGCGACATATTTATTATTTACTCCCTCTTTATCGCACGATATTGATAGTTCTATATTTAAAAAATTATATAAGAAATATAAAATTGCAATCAATTTATCTGGGTTTATGAATTTTATTAAAGATAACAAAATTCATAAAGAGAGATATCAAGAGTTGAATGATAACCTGAAGTATCTTGAAAACATCTCTTTAGATAAAGAAGACTGTTTTATACAAGAATTTACTCATGATGAAGACGATGTAGCTAAACTATATTATAAAAAAGGGTGCAAGGAAATATTAGTTACATATTATGATGCATTATTTAATTATAACAAAGGTCTTTTTTATAGATGCAAATATGTTGTCGAAGATGAAATTAATAGAGAAAAAACATCAACTATTACATTGGCTGCTTATATTTGTTATAAAGATAATTTAATAGAAGAAGAAGCTCTATTTAAAGCTACTTCTCTAGCTTGTTATCAAATGGATGATAAAGATATTAATAATTTAACTCAAGAAGAAATAATTAATAAAATGATAGACATTGGAATTGTATGATTGAATATATCAAATAAAAAAAGGCAACTTAAAAGTTAATTTAAATTGCCTTTTTTATATTAAGTTCTATCAGTATTTAATACTCTTGTTGATTTAATTTCACCATTATTTAAACGTCTAATAATATAACCTTCTTGAACTGGTTTATCTGTTTGTAAATATTGAACTTTCCCATGGTCAATTTGATCAATTTCTTCAAAATCACTATTAAGCAATTTAAAATCAGAATCTACAATATTCAATACATCTTTACCTATGTACTCAATAGTTTGACCTTTTTTAACTTGAAATCTAACATCTAAATCCCAAATACCTTTTTTAACTTCTTTATTAATAATTCCAATAAAAAGATAATTTCTTTCATAACCATCAACTGTTGGTTCACTTATATCATCATTTTCACTTCTATCAAAAAAGAAGGCTGTTGAATATTTTCTATGACTTATATTAAATAAATCTTTTCGATATTCACTTAATAAAGGATCTTTATCAATTGCTTTTCTATAAGCTCTTGTTACTACAGCATTATAATAAAGGCTTTTCATTCTACCTTCAATTTTCAAACTATTTACACCAGCATCAATTAGTTTATCAACATAATCAATCATGCATAAATCTTTACTGCTTAAAATTGTTGTAAAGCCATCTTCTTCACTAATTGTATAATACTCTCCAGGCCTCTCATATTCTTCTAAAGCCAAGGTTTCACTCTTTAAGACCTTTTCTAAATTTTCATTTGCCATTAGTCTATAATTCCATCTACAAGAATGAGCACAATCACCTTGATTTGCGCTTCTTGAGGAAAAATAAGAAGATAATAAGCATCTTCCAGAGTAGGCCATACACATAGCTCCATGAACAAATGTTTCAATCTCTAGATCAGGTGCAGCTTGTTTAATTTTTTTAATATCTTCTATTGAAGCTTCTCTTCCTAATATTACTCTTGAAAAGCCTAATCTTTGATAAACTTTTGCTGCAGATGAATTAATACAACTTGCTTGCGTGGATAAATGTACTTCAGCATTTGGTAACTCGTTTTTAATAATATCCATTGCACCAATATCAGTTACTATAAAGGCATCAAATGGCCAATCTTTTAATTCTCTAGCTTGTTCTCTCAAATCAGATAGTTGATCTTCATGAAAAATTATATTCATTGCACAATAAAGTTTTTTATTGTTAAATTGATTTTTTACTTTTATTAATTCTTCTCTTTGATTTAAATCTATATTTTTTGCATTTGCTCTTAATGAAAATTTAGGTAACCCCATATAGGCTGCATCTGCTCCAAAAGCAAATGCAGTCTTAAGTTTTCTAATATCTCCAGCAGGGCTAAGTAGCTCAACCACGTAGAGCCTCCTTGACAGCATTAGATACAGCTTCACTAATTAGTTTTACCTGATAATTATTATTATTTTGTTTTTGTATTTCTGGTCTAATTGCTTCTTTATCATTTGGGAAAGCAATTTCTAAGACTTGAGAAACATCATCAACAATATGGAAAGTGATTCCTTTTGTAACTTTTTCATCAAGCTTGTCTAAATCTTTTTTATTTTGTTTAGGAATAATTATTTCTTTAATTTTATTTCTCTGTGCAGCTAAAACCTTTTCTTTTAACCCACCGATAGGCATTACTTTTCCCATAAGTGATAATTCACCAGTCATAGCCAATTTAGGTTTAATTATTTGATTTGTAATTAATGAATATATAGCTGTTGTCATTGTAACACCAGCGCTAGGCCCATCTTTTTTAATAGCGCCTTCAGGAACGTGAATATGAATATCATAATTATTAAAATAGTCATAATCAATTCTATATTTTTCACAATTACATTTTAAATAAGTATAAGCTATATTTATACTTTCTTTCATTACATCACCAAGCTGTCCAGTTAATTGCAATTTACCATTACCTCTAGCAGCTTGAGCTTCGATTGCAAGGGTATCACCACCCATAGCAGTCCAGGCTAAACCAATTGCCATACCAGGTGTATTTGCAACAATTATATTATCACTTGTAAAATAAGGAATACCTAAAAATTCTAAAAGATGATCAGATGTAACATTAATTGGTAATTCAATATCCTTATTTTCAACAATTTTAATTGCAAATTTTCTATTAATCTTATTTAAATTCTTTTCAAAGTTTCTTACACCAGCTTCTCTTGAATATTCTTCTGCAATCTTTTTTAACATTAGAGGAGAATAGATTATATCGCTCTTATCTAATCCCATTTTAGAAAGTGATTTAGGAACAAGGTATTTTTTACCTATTTGAACTTTTTCATCAGCAGTATATCCACCAACTTCAATTAATTCCATTCTATCTAATAATGGACCAGGTATACCGTTAATACTATTAGCTGTTGCAATAAAAAATACATTTGACAAATCAAAAGGTAAGTCAAGATAATTATCTCTAAAAGAATTGTTTTGTTCTGGGTCTAATACTTCTAATAAAGCAGAGGCTGGGTCTCCTTGGAAGGATTGTCCCATTTTATCAATTTCATCGATAAGAAATAGAGGATTATTGGTTTTACAAGTTTGTAAACCTTTAATAATTTTACCAGGAATAGCACCAACGTATGTTCTTCTATGTCCTTTTATTTCACTCTCATCTTTCATACCACCTACTGAAAATCTAAAATATTCCTTATTTAAAGCAGTAGCAATTGAACGACCAATACTTGTCTTACCAACACCTGGAGCACCAACAAAACAAATAATTGCGCCTTTATTATCTTTTTTAAGAGCTCTTATTGCTAAATATTCAAGAATTCTATCTTTAACATCATTCATACCATAATGATCTCTATTTAGTACTTTTCTAGCATTTGCAATAGAAATCTTTTTATCTGATGAAGGTGACCAAGGTAAATTTAAAATATTTTCAATATAATTCCTTGTAACATTAAAGTCAGGGACTATCATATCAATACTTTTTAGTTTCTCTATTTCGTCATAAACTTTTTCTTTAACTTCTGTGTTAAAATATTTTTCAACTTCTTTTATTCTTTTTTCAAATTTATCAATTAGTGCAAGTTTTGGATCACTTGCCATGCCTAATTCCATTTGAATAGTTTTTAATTCTTGGCGCAAGAAGTATTCTCTTTGCTGTCTTTCAACTTTTTTATTTACTTTAAATAAAATACTTTTTTGAATTCTAGAGATTTCTTGTTCATTTTTGATATGAATTAAAAGTTTTTCAATTCTTTCTCTAATGTCAAGACACTCCAATAATTCTTGTTGGTCTTCACCATCAATTTCTAGATTAGATATTAAGAAATCAGCAAGTTTTCCTGGTTCTTCAATATTAATCATATTTAATTTTAATTGCTCGTTAAGCATAGGGTCTTGTTCAGCGAGTTTTTTTATTTCTGTGAAAAGCTGTCTTGCCCAAGGAATTAATTCTTCCTTGTTATAAGATTTATCACTTAAATAATCTACTTCAGCAATTAAATATTTTCCACTATCTAAAAAAGATTTTACATAAAATCTTTTAATTGTAGATATGAAAACATGAACTCCACCATCAGGAAGTTTTATTTGTTTTATAATTTTAGCAGCAGTACCAACTGCGTATAATGACTCATCATCTTCTATAGTATCTTTATCATTTTCTTTTGATAAAAGAAGGCCAATCATACCTCCATGTTTAATTGCCTTATTAATTACATCAATGTCTTGAGATTCAGTAAACATTAGATGAGTTAATAGGCCTGGGAAAACAGGTACAGGTCCAACTGGTAATATAAATAGGTTAGAAGGCAAAGATCTCTCTTCATCTATTAGATCTATATCTTTCATATTTCCTCCGAAAAATTATTTCTTTATTTAAAAGTAATAAAAAAACTACTATGAGAATAGTATTAATTTACTCTTTTTTTAACCATTTTACACCTAAATAGCAGAAAGGAGTATCTAGTAATGCAAATATTATCTTAAAAATCCAATAAGGTATTATTAATGATATAATAAAAGACGTATTAAATTTAGGATTAATATTATAAAAAGCAATGAACATAAATATTGTTGTGTCGAATAATTGACTTATCATTGTTGAAACATTATTTCTGATCCATAAGTGTTTTTCTTTTGTTATTTTTTTTACTAATGAAAAAACTATAATATCAATATTTTGGCTTATTGCAAAGCTAATCAAAGAAGCTAAAGTCATTCTTAATGTAGAACCAAAAATATTGCTATATTCCTTATTTAAAGAATAACTAGAATCTGGAGGAATAACAACACATAAAGCTACCATTAAGAAAGAGAAAATTAACATTATAATAGAAATCCTTACAAAAAATAATGCCCTTTTTTTACCTTTTACTTCTCCAATAATATCAGTTATTAAAAATAGAACAGGCATAAAAAAAATTCCTACAGAAACTCTTATATTAAATAATGAAATAATTTTAGTTCCTATTGTATTTACAAGTACCATAGAAGTAATAAAAAGTGCAAATAAAAACAATTCTTTATTGTCTGATTTCATATAATAAAACTCCAAAATTTTGATAACAAATTAATAACATGAAAGCATTTAAAAAACAATACTTACAAAAATTAAAATAGTATTCTAAAACGATCATTTAGACGTCTCCCGCTAATAATAATTATAAAAAAAGCAAAATACATAAAAATGATAAATTGATGTATATAAAAATTAATTACAAATAAAATTAATTATTTAGTAAATTTCTCAAAAATCATTATAAATTAAAGAAATTTAAAATTTTTACTAACTTACAATAAATAAGTGTTGCATTTTGTTGCAAATGTGATATTATACAAGCATTGAAGTACGAATTACTAATAAAATTGAAATAATAAAGTAAGACTTAGTGGAGGACTTATGGAAAGCAAATTAATAGTTATCGCAATTGGTGGGAATTCATTAATTGAAGATGCAAAACATGTAACAGTAGAATCACAATATGAAGCAGCAAGAAAAACTGCAGCACACATAGCAAGATTAGTTAAAGATGGTCATAGAGTAGTTATAGCTCATGGAAATGGTCCTCAAGTAGGTTACATTCTATTAAGAGCAGAACATTCAACAGATATTTTACACTCTGTACCTTTAGATTCATGTGTTGCTGACACACAAGGTGCTATTGGATACCAATTACAAATGGCTTTAGATAATGAATTTGAAAAAGCAGGCTTAAAAAATAAAGTTGCAACAATTGTAACTCAAGTAGAAGTTGCTAATGATGATCCTTCTTTTAACAATCCTTCAAAACCAATTGGTAGTTTCATGAGTGAAGAAATTGCAAAAGAAAGAATGGAAAAAAATGGTTGGGTTTGTAAAGAAGACTCAGGAAGAGGGTGGAGACGTGTTGTTGCTTCTCCAAAGCCAAAAGCAATTGTAGAAATTGAAACTGTTAAAATTCTTGGTGATAATGGTATTACTGTTATTGCTGCAGGTGGTGGTGGTATTCCAGTTGTTAGAAATGAAGATGGTTCATTAAAAGGAAAAGAAGCTGTTATTGATAAAGATTTAGCTGCTGCTTTAATGGCTAAACAACTTGGAGCTGACTTATTTGTAATTTCAACTGCAGTTGAAAAAGTTTGTTTAAATTTTGGTAAACCAAATCAAAAAACTTTAAATACTATTTCTACTAAAGAAGCAAAACAATATATAGACGAAGGTCATTTCGCTCCTGGCTCAATGCTTCCAAAAGTTCAAGCTATTGTAGACTTTGTTGAAAGTACTGGGAACATGGGATTAATAACTGATCCTGCTAATTTATATGATGCTTTACACGGTGACCAAGGTACCAAAATAATTAAATAATAATACCTATTATTTGCCTATATTTACTTTTAGCTGCTTCAAGAATTGAAGCAGCTTTTTATTGAATATTAAATAAATTGTAAAAAATTTCAAACGTTTGTAATAATTTAGTATACATAAATATAGTTAATTTTTTTTTATTATTTTCGTAAAATGGTTTAAAATAAAGGGTAAAAAAATCAAATTTTGTATTCAATTACTAAAAAAACTTTATTAGCATTTATTTTTTGAGAGATATATATAATTCATAAAATTATTATATATATACTTATTTAAAATTTAATTATATAATAATTATTATATTTGTGAGGACTTATGGCTAATAATGTAACTATAAAAGATATTGCTGCTCTTGCTGGAGTTAGCTATTCAACAGTTTCAAGATGTTTAAATGATAGTCCTTTAGTATCTGATAAGACAAAAAAAAAGGTAAATGAAATTGCAAAAAACCTTGATTTTGAATTTAATGCAAATGCTAGAGGTTTAATAACAAGTACTGCTAATGCTGTAGGTATTGTTTTACCTGAAGGTTTTTCTCAAGTAAATGTTAATGCTTATCATGGATTATTATTAAATTCATTACGAAATAGCTTAGAGAAAAGAGATGTTGATTTAATTGTAACTTATCAAACAAATCATTTTACAAATCAAAATAATATCATAAGACTTGTTAATAGGAAAAAAATTGATGGCTTGATTTTATTAATCGAAGATCCTTCGCTTGAAACTATTTCTTTCATAAAATCAAGAGACTTCCCATCAGTTTTTGTTCATTATCCACCATCAACAAAAATTAATGATTTTGATGTAATTTATACAGATCATTTTGTTGGTGGACAAATAGTTGCAAAACATTTATTTGAAAAAGGGCATAAAGATTTTACAGTATTTAGTGTTGAAGAATATCACAAAGAATTTAAATTAAGAGAAGAAGGCTTTTGCCAAGAAGTGTATAAACATGGAGGCACCATAAATAATTTAAAAACAAAATTAGATTATTGGAGCGCAAAAAAATGCTGTGAAGATAACATGGAATCAATAAAGAATACTTCTGCAATATTTGGCTTAAATGATTTAATTGCATTAGGTGTTATGAGAGCTTTAAAAAATGAAAATATCAATATCCCTTCTGATATAGCTATAGTTGGCTACGATAATAGTGAATTTAGTGAATATTCAAATCCTTCTCTTACTACAATACATCAACCCAGAGAAGAATTAGCTCTTTTTTCATTAGAAAGATTATTCTCTCAAATTAATAAAGACTCTGATAATGATAATATAAATCTTAAAAAGAAAATTAGTATACAACCAGTTCTAATTGAACGTGATTCAACTTAATTAAATAATATTATATGCATAAAACTATCGATTATTCGATAGTTTTTTTTGATTAATTAATTTAGCAAACCATATACTTGTATACAAAATCTATTATTTAAATATATTTTTATAGACATCTCTTTATCGATAATATTATATTTATTTTTTTTACTTGACTGATGTTGTTTCTAGTTATTACGACATAGTTATGAAAACGTTTGCAAATACACAAAAAGTAATTTGTTGATTTAGGAGGCTTTTGTGAATAATGTAGAAAACATTCTAGAACTATCTGGAATAACTAAAATTTATCCAGGTGTTGTTGCATTAGATAATGTTAGCATGAATGTAAAAAGAGGTGAAGTTCACGGATTAATAGGTGAAAATGGTGCAGGAAAATCAACTTTAATAAAAACTTTAGCTGGAGCCCACAAACCTAATAGTGGAGAAATTTTTTACGATAATAATACTTATGAATATTTTTTACCACATCAAGCAATGGAATTAAAAATTGCTTGTATTTATCAAGAACTAAACCAAGTTCCTTTTATGAGTGTAATGGAAAATATTTTTTTAGGAAGAGAATTATATACTAAATCAGGTTTATTAGATTTAAAAAAGATGGAAGCTGAAACAAAAGCAGTCTTAAATGAATTTGAATTAAATATAAATCCTCATAAACAACTTGGACTTCTTGGTGTTGGTAAAAGACAAATGCTAGAAATATGTAAAGCTGCACATGCCAATTCTAAGTTACTAATTATGGATGAACCAACTGCTTCTTTAAGGGAAAAAGAAACAAAAGAATTATTTAAAATAATTGATAAATTAAAAAAGAAAGGTGTAACAATAATTTATATTTCCCATCGATTAGAAGAAGTACAATATGCTTGTGATTCATTAACTGTATTACGAGATGGTCAAGTTGTAGTTGATGGAGTAAGAGTAAATGAAACTTCTGTCGATGATATGGTCTCTTATATGGTTGGCCATGACATCAAACAAAAATATCCCAAAAAAGAATTTGCTATCGGAGAAAAAGTTCTTGAAGTAAAAAATCTAACATCAAAAGGCGTCTTTAATGATATTAGTTTTGATGTAAAGAAAGGGGAATTATTAGGATTTGCTGGATTAGTAGGAGCTGGTAGAACAGAACTAATGAGAGCGATTACTGGAGCAGATCCTTTTGATAGTGGTCAAATCTATATTGATGGAGAAAAAGTAACTATCAATACTCCAAAAGATTCTATTGAACATGGCATTGCTTTTTTAACAGAAGATAGAAAAGGACAAGGGTTAATTTTACTTCAATCTGTTGAATTCAATTCAACTCTAGTATGTTTAAACAATTTTAAAAAGAAAGGTTTTTTAAATCTATCAAGTATTGCAAGTGAAACAAAAAAACTTGTTAAGGATTTACGTATTAAAGTTCCCCATATTTATACATTAACTGGTGCCTTAAGCGGAGGTAATCAACAAAAAGTTGTTTTAGCAAAATGGTTAATTACTAAAGCTAAAATATTTATTATTGATGAACCCACACGAGGAATTGATGTTGGAGCAAAAATTGAAGTTTACAATTTAATAAATCAATTACTCGATAATGGAGCTGCGGTAATAATGGTAAGTAGCGAAATGGATGAATGCATGGGAATATCAGATAGAATAATAATAATGCATGAAGGAGACAAAATGGGGGAAATATTAAGAAAAGATTTTACCCAGGAGCGAATCATGTATGCAGCATCTGGAATTAAAATAAAAAACTAATAGAGGGTTAATATATGAATAAAATTAAAATTGCAGTAATAGGCCTTGGAAGATTAGGAAGTTTCCATGCAATTAATTTACAGACTAGAATTTTTAATGCTGAGTTAGTAGCAGTTTCAGAAATAAATGAAACAGCATTAGCAAATTTTACAAATAAATTTCCAGCAGTAAAAGGGTATAAAGATTATAAAGAAATGCTAAAAGATGAAAGTATTGAGGCTGTTGTTGTTGCTTCATCTACTAGCACTCATGCAACTACTGTTATTGATTGTATTAAAGCAAACAAAAAAATTTTTTGTGAAAAACCAATTGCAGTAAGTTTAGAAGAAGCAAAAGAAGTACAAAAAATTGTTGATGAAAATGATGCATATATTCAATTAGGATTTATGAGACGGTTTGATAAACCATATGTAAAAGCTAAAGCTCAAATATTAAAAGGAGAAATGGGTAAACCTGTATCATTATTAGCAATTTCAAGAGATCCAGGCTGTCCTCCAATTGAATTTGCAAAACACAGTGGTGGTTTAGTTAACGATATGGCAATTCATGATATCGATTTATGCCGATGGTTAATGGAAAGCGAAGTTAAAGAAGTTTTTGCTCACGGTGGTGTTGTAAAATTCAAAGAACTTGGAGAAATTGGAGATATAGATCACGTAAATATTTCAATGATTTTTGAAAATGGAAAAATGGCATTAATTGAGGCTAGTAGAAATTCTGCTTATGGCTATGACATTAGAACTGAAGTTATTTGTGAAAATGGAGCAGTAGCAATTGGAAATATTCAAGACGAATCAACCATATATAAGATTCCAAACAAAACTTATATCAATACAATTGGTGGTTTTCTAGAAAGATTTGAAGAAGCTTATTTTAATGAGATTAATGTTTTTGTAGAAAATATAATAAATGATATCAAACCTAGCGTAACAGCTATTGATGGACTTAAAGCAATTCAAATTGCTGATGCAATAAATGAAAGTCTAAAAACTAATAAAATAGTAAGATTGTAGGAGAAAATGATGAAAGAAGGTGTGTCAAATAAAAAATCGTTTGTAAATTTTATTAAAAAATTAAATCAACGTAATAGTGCAACAGGAATAATTATGAGCTTAATTGTGTTATGTATAGTAATAACAATTTTAGCTCCAAGATTTATTACTATTGCAAACTTAAAAAACGTTTTATCTCAGGCTACAGTAAACGCAATCATAGCTATTGGAGAATTTTTAGCAATTTTAACAGCAGGTATTGATTTATCTATTGGGTCAATTTTAGCATTTTCAATAATGATGCTTGGTATTTTTGCTGTGAATTTACAATTAAACCCTATTCTTGCAATGTTATTAGCTTTAGCAGTTGGTACTTTATTTGGATTTTTTAATGGTTTCTTGTTAACAAAATTTAAACTACCTCATCCATTCATTTCTACTATTGGTACAAAAATGATAGGTGCTGGATTAGCTTTAGCAGTAACAAATGCAATGCCTATTTCAGGATTTGCTCCTTCAATTCAATTTATTGGAAGTAAAAGTTTTGGGATACTACCAGTTAGTGTATTACTTGTTGTAATAGTCTATACATGTATGTATTTCTTTATGAATAGAACAGCTACTGGACGCTACATATATGCTGTTGGAGGTAATAAAGAAGCAACAAGATTAAGTGGTATTAATGTAAATAAAGTATTATTGATTGTATATTCATTAAGTGGTTTCTTCGCTGCTTTAGCAGGTATTGTTTTAGTAGGTAGAGTAAATGCTGCTTATCCTTTAGCAGGAAAAGACTATGAAACAGATGCTATCGCTTCAGTAATTATTGGTGGTGCTAGTTTTGCTGGTGGTGTAGGTCAAATTCAAAACACTATCATCGGTGTATTAATTATAGCTGTATTAAGAAACGGATTAAACTTATTAAATGTTGATTCAGCCTACCAAACAGTAGCAATTGGAGTTGTTATTATTTTAGCTGTATATCTCGATGTTCTTAGAAATCAATCTTCAAAGATTAAAAAATAAAAAATTTTACATTTCGAACAATAAGGAGGAAGAAATGAAAAAGTTAAGTAGAGTTTTATTAGTAATGGTTTTAGCATTAATGCTTGTTCCAACACAAGTTTTTGCTAATGGTTCAAGTGAAAAAGCAGCTGATAATGGCAAACCAACAGTTGCAGTTGTATTAAAGACATTAAGTAGTGAATATTGGAAGAGAGTAGAAACAGGTTGTGATCAAGCTGCTGCCGAATTAGGTATTAATTTAATTAAATTAGGCCCTCCAACAGAAGATGCTGTAGAACAACAAATTAACATGGTAGAAGATGCACTAACACAAAATCCTGTAGCTTTAGTATTTTCTCCATCTCAACCATCAACTGCTGTTAATGTAGTTAATAAAGCAAAAGATATGAAAATCCCAGTTATATTAGTTGATACTCCAATGCCTGATGGTTTTACAAATTATGATTCATATGTTGGAACAGAAAACTTCCAAGCTGGTGTTAAAGGTGCTGAAAGTTTAATCGCATCAATGAATGGTCAAAAAAATGTTAATGTAGTATTAATTGAAGGTGCTCCTGGTAATCCATCATGTACAACTAGAACTGATGGTGCAGAACAAGCATTTAGAGCAGCTGGTTATAATATCTTATCAAGACAACCTGGTTATAGCGATAGAGAAAAAGCTTATAATGTAATGCAAAATGTATTACAAACAAGTAGTGATATTGATATCGTATTCTGTGCTAATGATGAAATGGCTTTAGGTGATGTAAGAGCTTCTCTACAAGCTGGAGTAAAAGCAAAGATTATGGGTGTTGATGGAAACAAATCTGCATTAGAATCAATCCTAGCAGGTGAATTATATTCAACAATTGCTCAAAGACCTGAAGGCATGGGATATTTATCTGTACAATATGCAATGAAAGTTGTAAATGGCGAAAAGATTGAAAAATATGTTGACGCTGGTGTAGATATTTATACAAAAGAAAATGCTCAAAAAGCTTTAGATGCTTTAAACTAATTTTAATTAATATGCACTTAAAGTTTTCTTTAAGTGCATAATATACCTAGGTGAAAAAATGGCAAATATTGGAATTATTGGACTAGGTTCAATGGGATTATATCATTGTGATAATATTTTAAAATGTGATAATAGTAATATAGTTGCTGTATCTGATATTAATAGAAATGGATATGAAACACTTATCAATAAGGGTATTCATGATTTAAACTACTATGAAGATCCAATAAAATTAATTAATGATCATAATGTTGATGCAGTACTAATTGCTTCTCCAGATTCAACTCACTTTGATTTATTAAAAAATTGTATAATATCAAAGAAAAAAGTATTTTGTGAAAAACCGATTTCTTTAAATAGTAAACAAGCTTTAGAA
Organism: Spirochaetia bacterium; assembly: GCA_009930325.1. Lineage (GTDB taxonomy): Bacteria > Spirochaetota > Spirochaetia > Sphaerochaetales > Sphaerochaetaceae > Pleomorphochaeta. Next base: position 43,966 of record RZYO01000005.1, read on the forward strand.
ATTATCAATATGGAAGTTCAATTAAACACACAATATGTTGCTTTAGGATTTAACAGAAGATTTGACAATAATTTTCTCAATATGAAAAAAATTGCAGATCAATTAGTAATTGGTGAAAGCCTATTATATAAAGGGGTTCATAGAAATGAGAAAGCTTTCTATGAAGCAAATTCAGCATTTATTTTAAATAATACCTCAGGTCATGATGTCGATATATCTTCATTTCTACTAAATTCAAGACCAATGGAAATAAGTGTTGTTGGATTAAAAAGTAACCCATTATTAAATGATGATTGTGCTGATTTATTAATTCTAAATATTTTAATGGAAAATAATAAAATGGCAAGTATAGAAATATTTGTAAATGCTCGATACGGATATGAAGTAATGGCTCAACTTGTTTGTAACAAAGGCGCAGTTGAATACTCAAATAATAAAAATATTACTATCAAATCAGATAATAAATATTATAGTAAGATTACTAGTGATTATAGAAAATATTTCGAACAATCATATTTAGATGAAATGATAAATTGGACTTCATTTTTGAATGGAAAACAAAAACTAAAAATGGCAACAGCTTTTGATGGTTATATTGCATTAAAAACTACAGAAACTGCTGCAAAGGCTTTATATAGCCACACCTTTGAAAAAGTAAATCTCATTAATACTCCAAGTATATATTTGTAGTAATTAAATTAAATATATCTTGACAAATAAGTATTAATTTCATGATAATGATATTAAATTCAAACGTTTGCAAAACATTTGAATAAACACAAATAGGAAGAATCTATGATCGTAAAAAATGATGGAAAATTTAATATTGGATATACTCCAATCACAGAAATTAATGGAAAAAATAGTGATATGTTGTTGGATTTTGGAATCCTTAAATTATCAAAAGGAGAAAGTTATAAATCTGAACTTAATCTAGAGAGAGCATATTTATTAATTAATGGAAATATTGAATTTACCTACGAAAACAAGAGTGTGCAAGCTGCAAGATTTTCTTGTTTCGATGAAGAACCAATTACCCTTCATGTTTGTAAAAATGTTAAAGTTCAAATCACGGCTTTAGACGATAGTGAAATTTGTGTTGAAAGATGTATTAATGATAAATTATTTGATACAAAACTATATACAAAAGACGATGTAAGAACTGATATTTTTGGAAAAGATGTATTAAACAATACCTCAATAAGAAGTGTTAGAACAGTATTTGATGGTGAAATTGCGCCATATTCTAATATGGTAATTGGTGAAGTAATTAATCATCCTGGTAAATTTTCAAGTTATCCACCTCATGATCATCCACAACCTGAAATCTATCACTATAGATTTTTCCCTAAACAAGGCTTTGGGGTATCAATGTTAGACGATGATGCATTTATAGTAAAAGATGGTGATTCTTCATTAATTCATCCTAATACTACTCATTCCCAAGTTGCAGCTCCTGGATATGCTATGTACTACATATGGATGATTCCTCATTTACAAGATGATAGGTGGCTTCCAACTACTAGATATTATAGAGAAGAACACAAGTGGCTATTAGATAAAGATGTAGAAATTTGGCCACAAAAAAAGTTTGAAAAATAGGAGTAATTAATATGTCAAACACAATAAAATTAACTGTTGGACAAGCAATAGTCAAATTTCTTGATAATCAATTTGTTAACTTTGATAACAGAGAAGAAAAATTCATTAATGGTGTCTTTGGTATTTTTGGTCATGGTTGTGTCGTTGGTTTAGGGGAAGCTTTAGAACAAAATAATCATAGTCTAAAATTTTATAAAGGATGTAATGAACAAGGAATGGCACATAGTGCTATAGCATATGCTAAACAAAATAATAGAAAAAAAATCATGGCTGTTACAACTTCAATCGGCCCTGGAGCTATGAATTTAGTAACAGCTGCAGCCTTAGCTACAACAAATAGAATACCTGTTTTATTACTTCCAGGTGATACTTTTGCTTGCAGACAACCTGATCCTGTACTACAACAATTAGAACAATTCCACGATTTTGGAATTACATCTAATGATGCATTTAAACCTGTTTGTAGATATTTTGATAGAGTAAGTAGGCCTGAGCAGTTAATGACTGCTTTGCTAAATGCAATGAGAGTTTTAACTTCTCCTGTTAATACTGGTGCAGTTTGTGTTGCTCTTCCTCAAGACGTTCAAGCAGAAGCATATGATTATCCAGTTGAATTTTTTGAAAAGAGAATTCATTACATTGATAGAATTGAACCTAATGTAAAAGTTGTTGATGAAGCAATTAAAATCTTTAAAAACAGTAAAAAACCTATAATAATTTGTGGTGGTGGTGTTAGATTCAGTGAATGTGGTGAAGAATTAGCTCAATTTGCTTCAAAATATAATATTCCATTTGGAGAAACTCAAGCAGGTAAAAGTGCTATTGAATTTTCACATCCATATAACTTAGGTGGTATTGGAGTAACTGGAGGGTTAGCCGCAAACGAAATTGCATCAAACGCTGATTTAATTATTGCAGTTGGAACACGTTTATCTGATTTTACGACCTCAAGTAAATGGTTATTTGCAAAAGACAATGTCAAAATAATATCTATTAATGTTAATGATTTTGATGCAATAAAAATGAATTCATTACCATTAGTATGTGATGCAAAAAAAGGTTTAATTGCTTTAGACAATCAACTTGAAGAAATAAATTATAAAGCTTCATATACCAATGAAATTATTGAAATTAAGAATGAATGGGATAAAGAAGTTGATAGACTTTATACAACTGAGTTAGGACCAAATAACAGATATTCTCAACTCAGAGCTCTTGGAATCATGAATGAAGAACAGTTTGCAAAAAATAGTATAGTAGTTGGAGCTTCTGGCTCTCTTCCTGGTGATATGCAAAGAGTTTGGAGAGCATATGAAAGAGAAACTTATCATATGGAATATGGCTATTCATGCATGGGATATGAAGTAAGTGGTGCATTAGGTGTAAAACTTGCAAATGAAGAAGTCGAAGTATATTCCATGGTTGGTGATGCTAGTTTTGTAATGTTACATTCAGAATTACTAACAGCTCTAGAAAATAACATAAAAATAAATATTATGTTATTCGATAATAATGGTTTTGGTTGTATTGATAATCTTCAAAGATCACAAGGTATTCCAAAATTTGGTTGTGAACTAGTTTATAGAGGAAAAGACTCTAATCGTATTGATTCAACTGGTGAAAAATTACAAGTATCATATGCAATGATTGCAAAAGGATATGGATGTGATGTTTGGACTGTTCATAACAGCGAAGAATTAAAAAAAGCACTTGAAGAATCTAAAAAAAGTACTAAATCAACATTAATAGATATAAAAGTAGATGAAGATTCTATGAGTGGCTCTTATAAAAGTTGGTGGAGAGTTGGGACTCCTGAAGTTTCACAAAAACAAAGTGTCATTGATGCTTATAAAAAACTGCAAGAAGAAATTAAAAAAACTAAAAAGTTTTAAAAATGAGGTTTATATGGATACAAAGAAGGTCAAACTAGCAATAGCACCTATTGCTTGGACAAATGATGATTTACCTGATTTAGGAAAAGAAAATACATTCGAGCAATGTGTTAGTGAAATGGCTTTAGCTGGGTTTACTGGAAGCGAAGTTGGTAATAAATACCCAAAAGATCCAAAGGTTTTAAAACCAATGTTAGACTTGAGAGGAATAAGTATTTGTAATCAATGGTTTAGTAGCTTTTTAACTACCCAAGATTTAGAAACAGTAATAAAAGATTTTAATTTACAATTAGATTTTTTAGAAGCTATGGGAGCATCTGTTATTGGACCTGCAGAACAAGGAAATAGCATACAAGGAACAACTTTAAGTGTTTTTGATGAAAAGCCTACTTTTAATGATGAACAATGGGAAAAAGTTGCAACTGGACTAAACACTTTAGGGAAAATAGCTAGAGATAGAGGTTTTAAACTATCCTACCATCATCATATGGGCACGGGATGTCAAACAATTGAAGAAACAAAAAAACTCATGGATTTAACAGATAAAAGATATGTATTTTTAACTTTTGACTCAGGTCACTTTGCGTTTTCTGGTGAAGATCCTGTTGAAGCTTTAAATCTATTTATTGATAGAGTGGCTCACGTACATCTAAAAGACATTAGAAAAGATGTAGTAGAACAAGTTAAAAAAGATAAATTAAGTTTCTTAGAAGCAGTAAGAGCAGGAGCTTTTACGATTCCAGGTGATGGGTGTATTGATTTTCCTTCAATTTTCAAAATATTAGAAGAACATAATTATGAAGGCTGGATGGTTGTTGAAGCAGAACAAGACCCAGCAAAAGCAAATCCATTAGAATATGCGATTAGAGCAAGAAAATATATAAGAGAAAACACTGGTTTATAGGAGAATAATATGAATAAGTTAAGAGTTGGAATTATAGGTGGAGGCAGAATTGGTAAAGTTCATGCACAAAGTATTACTAATTTAGTTCCTAATGCAACAATTGTTGCAATTGCAGATCCTTTTATGAATGAAAATTTAGAAAAATGGGCAAAAGATAAAGGAATTAATGAAACATATAAGGATCCTTATGATATAATAAACCATAAGGATATTGATGCTGTACTTATTTGTTCTCCTACCGATACTCATACTCAATTAATTCAAGCAGCAGCTAAGGCTAAAAAACATATTTTTTGTGAAAAACCTGTAGATACTGACTTAAAAAGAATTGATGAGACAATGAAAGTTGTTAGAGAAAATAATGTACTTTTCCAAATTGGATTTAATAGACGCTTTGATCATAACCATAGTGCTGTTAGAGATGCGGTTTTGGAAAATAAAGTTGGAGATGTCCACGTAATTAAGGTAACTTCAAGAGACCCTGAACCACCAAGTCCTGAATATGTTAAGGTTTCTGGAGGGATTTTCTTAGATATGATGATTCATGATTTTGATATGGTCAGATATTTAAGTAATAGTGAAGTAAAAGAAGTATATGCTACAGGTGCTGTATTAATTGATCCAGAAATTGGAAAAGCAGGAGATGTTGATACTGCCATGGTAATGCTTACGATGGAAAATGGAGCTCTAGCTATTATTGATAATTCAAGACAAGCTGTTTACGGTTACGATCAAAGAACAGAAGTTTTTGGCTCAAAAGGTTGTGCAAAAGTTGAAAATGATAGAAAGAGTTTAATCGAGGTTAGTACAAAAGATAGTGTAGAATCACAAAAACCTCTTTATTTTTTCTTAGACAGGTACATTGATTCTTATGCTAATGAAATTATTGATTTTATCAATTCAGTTCAAAATGGTGCTGAAATAAAATGTGGAATTGAAGATGCTATAAGACCTGTAGAAATAGCTTTAGCTGCATCTAAATCCCTAAAAGAACACCGTCCTGTATTGATAAGTGAAGTAGCACTCTCTAAGTAAGGAGGAGAAAATGGGCGTAATCACAATTTCAAGAAAAATGGGTAGTGAAGGAACTTATATCGGTAGAAAAGTAGCACAAAGATTAAACATGGCTTATGCAGATAAAGCTTTTATTTCGAGAATTATGCGAGAGTATGGATTTAGTGAATTTAAAGAAGTTTATGATGAAGCTCCTGCTTTTTGGGATAGATTTCGAACATTTAGAGAACAAACAATTGATTTTTTAGCAAAAACTGAACAAGCAATTGGTAAAGCAGACAATGTAGTAATCGTTGGTCGAGGTGGTTTTGGTATTTTTGAAAATTACAACGATGTTTTAAACGTTAGAACTAAAGCTCCAATGGAAATTCGAGTAAAAAGACAAATGGCAGAACATGGCATGAGCTATGAAGAAGCCTTAAAACACGTAGAAGAAAATGACAAAATAAGAAAATCTTTTGTTGAATCTGATTTTAGATTTGATTATCAAAATACTAATAATTTTGACATGATTATTAATACTGGAATTATTGAACCTGATAAAGCTGTAGATTATATATGTGAGGTATATCAATCCTTAATAAAAAACGGCAGAAGTAGTACCTCAAAAAATTTAAGTGATCTAGAAGTAGATCCAATATTATTAAAATTTGTAAAAGAAGAATTAGATAAAATTCGTTAAGGAGTTGTATTTATGAAGAAAGTAAAAGTAGGCGTTGCCGGCTATGGAACAATAGGACAAAGATTAGCTGATGGAGTGGCATTACAAGAAGATATGGAATTAGTAGGAGTAGCAGATGTTGCTCCAACATTACCAATACAAGCTTTGTATGAAAAAGGAATGCCATACAAATTATTTACAGCTGCTCCTGATAAAATAAATTTATTAACTGACAAAAATATTCCAGTTAGTGGAACTTTTGAAGAATTAGTTAGCGAAGTTGACATTATGTTAGATGCAACAAATGCTGGAATTGGAGCAATTAATAAAAAGTTATATGAAAAATATAATACTAAAGCTATATTCCAAGGCGGAGAAAAAAATGATGTAGCTGATATTTTCTTCCATGGATATGCAAATTATGAAAAAGGATTAGGAGCTAATTACTTAAAATTAACAAGTTGTAATACAACTGGATTAATTAGAGCAGTTGATGCAATTGATAGACAAGTTGGTGTTTCTAAAACAGCAATAACAATTATAAGAAGAGTAGCAGATCCTGGTGATTATCATAGAGGATTAACTAATGCTTTAGAAGTAGCACCAGCTCCTAACCATCAAGCGTTGGATTTAATGACAATAATGCCACATATTGATGCTACAGGTATTTTAGTTCACACTCCTGTAACTCATGGTCATATTATCACATCAGTATTAACTCCAAAAAACAAAATAAGTAAAGATGAATTATTAGAAATTTTCAATGCTCATCCTAGAATTAGGGTAGTTAGCTTAGAAGATGGCTTTAAAGGAAATGCTTCATTGTTTAAATATGCAAGAGATCTTGGCAACCCAAGAGGGGACATGTATGAAATTGCAGTGTTTAAAGAATCTATTGTAAATAGTGGTGATGATATAATGTTTGCAATTAATATTCCTCAAGAAGCTGTAGTAATTCCTGAAAATATTGATGGTATAAGAGCAGCATTAAGAATGCAAGAAACAAGAGAAGAAGCAACAAGTGCAACTAATAAATATTTAGGTATGAAATAATGAGTAAAAAATTAGGCTTTAAATCCATAGAAGAAAGGGATGTAAATAATAAAAAAGTATTGTTAAGATTAGATATAAATTCACCAATTGATGTTAATACAAAAAAAATTGTTAACACTAATAGAATAGATAAATCTTTAAAAACTTTAAATTATTTAAAAAATCATGGAGCAAAAGTCGCAATTATTGCTCATCAAGGCGATACCTTAGATTATCAAAATTTAATTTCACTTGAAGAACATGCTAAAATTTTAGCTTCAAAATTAAATACTAAAGTTGAATACATTGATGATGTTTGTGGACCTGCTGCAATAGAGAAAGTTGAAAAATTGAAAAGTGGTGAATTTATAATCTTAGGTAATTTACGTTATCTAGGTGAAGAATTATCAACATTTGAGAATAGTGTAAAATTAAGTGACGAGCAAATGTTAAATACTTATTTAGTGAGATCTCTTGCTCCTCATTTCGATTTATATGTAAATGATGCTTTTTCAGCTGCTCATAGAAGAGCACCAAGTATGGTAGCTTTTCAGTTAATATTACCAAGTGCAGCAGGATTCTTATTCTTTGATGAAGTATCAACTTTGTCAAAAGTAATGAATAATCCAAAATCACCTTGTGTATTTGTATTAGGTGGAGCAAAAATTTCTGATGCTTTTTCTATGATGGAAGAAGTATTAAAGAAAAATATTGCAGATAAGATATTAACTTGTGGAGTAACAGGCGAAGTCTTTTTAATAGCTAATGGAATAGATTTGGGTTCTGAAGTTTATTCATTTTTAAGTGATAGAGGTTTGTTGGATTTCATTAATCAAGCAAAAGACTTACTTAAAACTTATAAAGATAGAATCTTAATGCCAATAGACTTAGCTTATCAAGAAGGAAATAGTAGAATTAATAAATTAGTAGAAAATAAAATGGACGATTTCTTATACGCAGATATTGGAGATACTACAATAGATTATTATTCTACCTTAATTGATAGTGCAAATACTATATTTGTTAATGGACCTGCAGGAATGTATGAAAATCCAGTTTTAGAAAATGGAACAAAAAAACTACTAATAGCAATTTCCGAATCTAAGGGATTTAGTGTTGTTGGTGGTGGAGATAGTGTAACTGCAACAATGAAATTTACAGATTATACAAAAATGAACTACATTTGTACTGCAGGGGGGGCGATGGTTAGATACTTATCTGGTAAGAAACTCCCCTTAATAACTGCAATGGAGCACTCTAAACAATAAAAAAATAATTATGGAGTGAAGGAGTTTTCTCTTTCACTTCTTTTTTTTTCTTTATTCTAACATAGAGTAAACAAATACAAAGTTAATTTTAAAAAGAGGTTTTATGAATTATATAATTGAATATAATAAAAATAAATTAAATATAGAAATACCAGATGATTCAACAATTATTACTCCAAAAAATGTAATAACAAAAGATCAAATTAATATTATTAATGAAGGATTAAATAGACTCTATAATAGTGAATCAATTAATGACTTTGTTAAAAACAAAAATAAAATATTAATAATTGTAAATGATGGAACAAGACCAACTCCAACATCAAAAATATTAGAAGTAATATATCCTTTAATAGAAAAAAAAGAAGTTACTATAATTGTAGCAACAGGAGTCCATAGAATTGCAAATGATAATGAAATAAAAAAAATATTAGGCAATACCTATAATAATTTAAAAGACTATGTAGTATCTCATGAGGCAAAGAAACAAGAAGATTTGATTTTCTTAGGCAATAGCAGAGCAAATACCCCATTAGAAATAAATAAAAGAGTTATGGAAAATGATGCATTAATAATTATAGGAAGCGTAGAACCACATTATTTTGCAGGATACACTGGTGGAAGGAAAGCTATAATGCCTGGAGTAGCTTCTTATAGATCAATTGAAGCTAATCACAAAAGGGCATTGGATCCAAGAGCAAAAGCATTAAATTTAGTTGATAATCCTGTTCATCTAGATATGGTAGATGTATTAAACTTACTTAATAATAAACCTATCTTTTCAATTATGAGTGTAATGGATAGGAATCATCAAATATATGAAATCACAAGTGGTGATATAAATAAAAGTTTTGATGAGGCAATTGAAAAAGCAAATGAAGTATTTACGTGTGAAATAAATAAAAAGTGTGATATTGTTATTTCAGTTGCAACATCTCCTATGGATATAAACCTATATCAATCACAAAAAGCACTTGATAATGGTAAACTAGCACTCAAAGAAAATGGAATATTAATTTTAGTTTCTGCATGTAGAGAAGGTGTAGGAGAAGAAGCATTTTATGATTTATTGAGTTGTAGTAATTCCCCAAAAGAAGTTTTAAAAACAATAGAAAAGAATTATAAATTAGGATATCACAAAGCTGCAAAAATGGCAGAGATAATGACTTGGGCTCAAATATGGGTAATAAGTGAATTAGAAGACCAATTATGGGATAACATATTTATTAAACAATTTAAGAGTGTTCAAGAAGCTATAGATAAAGCACTTAGCATAAAAGGTGAAAAAGCAACCTTAAGTTTATTAACAGATGGTTGTATTACTGTTCCTTTAATTAAATAATTAAAATAAGGTTTTAATAAATAACATAATTACAATATAATAAACACTTAAAATTACAATAACATTATAAACTTTCTGAGGAATTATTTTTATTAAATAAATTGATGCCCCAATTCCAACAGACAAGCCTAAAAGCATTGCACCTGTAATTTTAAGTGTATCAAATGATATATTTTTCCAAAAGAAAGCAAAAATTATTATCTTAGTTATATTCAAACAAAAGAAAAATAAAGCTGTAGACCCTACAAATTCCTTTTTCTCTTTTGTTTGTCTAAAAAAATAAATGCAAGTAATTGCCCCTGCAGCGTTAGAAACGGTACAAATTCCAGACAAAAAGGAAAGAAAAAGGGTAAAAGGTTTATTTAAAGGTTTATTTTCATCATTAACATTTTTTTTATTCTTATAATATTTATTAATTTCTTGATAAGTAATCATAACAACCATTAACAATAAAAAAAATGAAATAAAAATTGTAAAAAATTTATCATCAATATTTGATACAAAAAAACTAGTGATAATTATACCAATAATGGCTAGCGGTGCAAAATATTTTACAGCCTTAAAATTGATGTCCTTACGATATAAATATATAGGAACAATATCCCCTAATAAATATATGGGTGCTAATATACCAATTACTTGTTTTGAAGGAATTATTGATAATAATAAATACATACATATTACAGATAAATTCCTGAAGCCACCCTTATCAAGTCCTAAAAAGAAGGCTGCAATTGTAAGAATAAAAAAATTTGAAGCAATAAAATCATTAGTCATGGCATTACCTTGTTGTTCTAAATATAAAACTATGTATGAAAAAATATATAAATATTGGTAATATTATAATTATATTGTTTTGATAAACTAGATTTGTAAGCAAAGCTTTAAATATTAAAACAACAAACAAATATCCACAATATATCATTGAAGCCTTTTCAAATATAATTAATTTTATAGTAGATCTTTTTTTTCTTGATAAGGTATTTAATGATAAAATTAACATAATAAAAAATATAAAAGGATTTAATACATATATATTTTCATTATTCCAAGCTGGTTGAATATGGGAAAATAAAGTTAAATAAAAAATACAAGAAGATACAATTAGTAAAAATAAAATAACTAACGAATTAAAAATACCAAATAAACAATTATCATAGTCTTGTTTTAATACTTTAAAAAATAAGGAAATACTTCCAAGAATAAATCCAAATAAACAGTAAAATATAATATGATTACTCGATTTCTCTTTTTCAAAAACAGATGAAGTCTTTGATTTATACAAATAAATTTCTTGAGTATCTATCTTTCCATATTCCTTTATTGCAGATTCCAAATACTCAGGTAAAAACATTTTTTGCCAAGTTGTTATTTTAGAGTCACACTTATTTCCTAAAAAACTGTTTAATACCCAATTAACAAATAAAGAGGAATCGAGCCCTGCCGAAGATAAACTTCTATATGTATCAAAAAAACTTTCTTTTTGAGCCCAAGTTTTAAAATCATTATCAGTAATCCAATTAATAATATCCCTAATTCTTGTAGCACAATTATCTTCATAAAAATCATAAAGATAAATATTATTTCCACTTTTTGCATTAAAATTTAAATAATTAATTATATCAATTTTTTTTATATTTGAAACATTTAAGATTAATTTAGTTATCGTTCTATCCTCATCTATAGGCCCTTCAAGTCTTGATTCAGAATAAGAAGGAAGCAATAAATAATACATTTTACCTTGGATAAAATTTTTATAGAAATCTTCACTATTGAAACTGAAAACACCATAGTCATATATAATCGATACATTATCACTTTGTTCTACCATTAATGCAGAATGTCCAAACCAACTATAGATTTCTTTGCCAGGAGCAATTGTAATTAAAGAGATTTTAGTATTGTTTAATTCTTCAAGATTATAATTGTCTAATGATTTTTCTTTTGAAAAGTTATTTAAATTTCTTTCACTTGGAAAAGGGTTGTCTAAGACTCTATTTTGTGCAGAAAAAGCAAAAAGAGGAAAGTTAAATAATAAAAAAATAAAAGGTAATAAAATATAGTGCTTAACTTTAATCATAATAACATTTATAATAACATAGTATATTTATCAAGGCTATAGGATTTTAATTAAATATATAATTGTTAATGCAAAATTATTGTATAATAAATTTGAAAAATTAAGTATGAGGAAATATGGAAAGAAATATAATTACACAAGCAATTGTTCTTCATTCGAGACGAGATGGAGTAAATAATAATAATTTAACCATTTTAAGTTTAGATTTAGGAATAATAACTGTGAGAGCTTTTGGGTCAAAAACAAGTAAAAAAGCACCAAAAGCATTTAGATTCCAGGAAGGTCAATTCTTTATATATTTTAATCCTACAAACAAGCAATATATATTAAAAGATGTAAATTTAATAAGTTCTCATGATTTAATTTCAACTGAGTTTTCAAAAATATTAAGTGCCTCATTAATGAGTGAAATAATATTAAAAACTTATAATGACAATTTAGCATTTACATATAATTTATTTACAAAATGTTTAGATTTATTAGAAGACAACTCAATAAATGAAGATATAATAATTATTCAATTTATACTAAGAATAATTAAAGATCATGGATTTATTGAAGATTTATTACATTGTCCAAGTTGTGATAAAATATATACTAATGATGAAATTATATATTTTTCCGATTCATTAACCGTACCTAGTTGTAAAAATTGTTCTAATTCTTCTAATATGGTATTACCACCAAAGGCGAGGAAATATTTAAATTTATCATTATCTGTTAGTGTTGAAGAAGCAATTGCTATTAAACTTTTTGATTCAACCGCTTCTAGAATAAAAGCATATGTGATAAAATGGATGATTAAAATTATAGGGCATCCATTAAAAAGTTTGAATATATACAATTAAACAAAGGGATTTTATGAACTGGATAAAAAAGAGTATAGATTTTGAAGAAGTAAAACAATTATCAAATAGATATAAAGTTGATTTATTAACATGTTCAATTTTAGCTAGGAGAAGAATTGTAGATAGAGAAAAAGTAAAATTTTTTTTAGAAAATGATTTACTATTTTTACACAGTCCTTTTGAATTTAGTGATATGGAAAATGCAGTAGAAAGAGTTCTAGATGCAGTTGAATCTAAAGAAAAAGTTAGAATTTTTGGGGATAGGGATGTTGATGGAATTACTAGTACTGTACTTATTGTAAATGAATTAAAAAGATTAGGCTTAGATATTAGTTATACTGTTCCTGATGGAAATGATCCATATGGTATGACTTTAGAAAAAGTGAAAAAAGCAAAAGATGAAGGAATAAGTTTAATTATCACTGTCGACTGTGGTATCAGTGAAGTAGAAGAAATTGAATATGCAAATTCTTTATATATTGATACAATAATTTTAGATCATCATATTAGTTCAAAAAATTTACCAAATGCATATGCAATAATAGATCCTAAGAAGAAAGACAGTAATTATCCTTTTGAACATTTAGCAGGATGTGGAGTTACTGCAAAATTCATTTGGGCTCTTCGTTTTGCAAATACTCAATATTTTAATGAAGATTATATTTTATTACATGCCCAACCAGGCAATGATTCAGTAATTATTCAAGCAATGAAAATTAGAAATTTAGTTGTAAAAGATAGAATAATTGAAATAATAAATCTTGGTTTAGCAAATCCACAACAAAGTAAAATTATAGATTTTATAAATTGTGGTATTCCAATAATTGTTTTAGATGAAGAAGTTGAAAAAAAACAACTTAGTAAAGCTTTTAATTCAAAAGTAGATATATTTGTACATGATATTAGAAAACAACTTAATTCAACATTTCCTATGTTAAGTAATAAAAGTCTATTTGCATTAGCTGAAGTTTCAAAAAGTGGACGTTATAGTGAAATTTTGAAAGATGAATTAGATGTTTTGATGGGTATTTTTAACTCATTAATTTTTAATAATGAACCATTATTATCAACAGAATTTGATAAAGTTTTAGATTTAGTAGCAATTGGAACGGTTGCCGATATGATGCCTATGGATGATGAAAATAGAATTTTAGTAAGACGTGGTTTAAAAGTTCTAAGCACTAATCCAAGAAAGTCATTATTACCTTTATTAGCAAATAATAAATTGTTGAATAAAAAAATATCAACAACAAATATTGGGTGGAATATTTCTCCTACTATTAATTCAGCTGGGCGATTAGGGAACCCACAAGTTGCAATAGAAATGTTTCTAGCTGAAAATGATGAAGAAATTGAAAAATACTCAACAGAATTAATTTCATTTAATAAAGAAAGACAAAAATTAGGTGATGAAGCTTGGCATAGCATGCAAAATGAAGCTCAAGATAATTATGTAAAAATGGGCTCAAAATTAGTATTAGTTAAAGATACAAAAGTATATAGGGGAATCACTGGGTTAATGGCTTCACGATTAATGAATACATTTAAAAGTCCTAGTATGGTTATTTGTGATAATGAAGATGGCACATTGACTGGAAGTATGAGATCACCAAAAGGGTTTCACATAACAAAATTTTTGTCAACTTTTGATAATCTATTAATTAATTATGGAGGACATGCAAACGCAGGAGGCTTTTCATTAAATAAATGTGACTTAAATGACTTTGTTATCCTTATTGAAGAAAAACTTGATCATATGGATGATCTTGAAGAAATTGATGAAGATAACATTGAAATAGATTGTGTTTTGAAGGAAAAAGATTTAAATCCAGATATTATGAATTTAGTTGAACTGTTTGAACCATATGGTCAAAACAACAACCCTTTAATTTTTCAAATTGAAAAAGCATTATTAGTTGATTATAATTTTATTGGTGGTGGTAAAAATGGCGGTAGAAATGTTAAATTGGTAATTTCGTATAATAACTATAAGTGGCCTTGTATCTATTGGAACGGTGGGAAAAATATTGAAGATAATTTTAAAAAAGACATGTTTATAGACGTTGTTTTCAGAATGGGATATAATTCATACCAAAGCTCAGACTCAATACAGTTAACAATAATTGATATAAAGCAAAGTTAAATTTTAAATTATGTTTAATTTAATAGATTTCTTTATAAAATAAATACTTATT
>RZYO01000058.1 GCA_009930325.1 Spirochaetia bacterium
TTCTTTGTGTCTTTTTTCATTATTCACTTTCTCCTTATTTCTGTATGGTTTGAAGGATGCAGTGGTTCAAAAAGTGTCGGCTTTTATGGGCGCAGATCACTATTATTAAAAATACTTGTTATATACATTAAATATTATAATCAGAAATTTAATTTTATTACTTGAAAATAATTATGATATAATTAAAACAATTAAAATTAGTAATTATATAGTATTTGATTTAATATAAACTATAAGTAAAATCATGAATTAAAATTGAAAAAATAATCAATTATAAAGGTAAAACACAATATGAAAAACTTATTTAAAATAATTAGGATATTTCTTATTTTAATTTCACTTACAACTCTCATATCCTGTAAAAACACATACCTTAATGAATCTAATTATTCTATTGATTATTCAAAAAATAAAAATTGGTTACATTTACCTCAATATGATTTGAAAGAAGTTGATGTCTTTTATGTGTACCCAACTGCTTGGTACAAAGAAGATCCAAATGAATCTAATATTTGTGAAATTGATAATAAACTTATGATAATGGGCTCTCAAAAAGCTTATAACTCACAAGCTACTGCTTTTGAAACATTTGCAAATATTTATTCTCCATATTATCGTCAAGCAGATGCTAAATATATTTTAAGTTTAGCGGAAGAAGATAGATGGAAGATAGAAAGAGGGATTCCTGCAACTGATGTAATAAATGCATTCGACTACTATATAAAAAATTTCAATCATAACAAACCATTTATCCTTGTAGGACATTCACAAGGAGCTATGGTTTTAATGATATTACTTGAAGATTATATGAAAAATAATCCTCAAGTTTATAAAAATATGATTAGTGCTTATATAATTGGATATCCAATAACAAAAGATTTCCTAAAAAGAAATAATCATTTAAAGTTTGCAAATGGAGCTGATGATACAGGAGTTATCATTAGCTATAACACACAATCTAAAACTGTTAAACCTGGTGATAATATTCTAATATCAGATAATACTGCTTTAGTTATTAACCCTATTAATTGGAAAAGAGATGAAACTTTAGCTTTAGCATCTGAAAACTTGGGTTCTTATATGCTCAATAGTAAAGGTGAATTTTCTAAAATTATGAATTTTGCAGATGCTCAAATTGATTTAAAACAAGGAGTATTAATCTGTTCTTCTGTCGATGAAAACACTATGAATGAGTTTTCATCGATTTTCCCTATTGGAATATATCATGTATTTGATTTTCCTTTTTATTACTATAATTTAAGAGAAAATGCACAATGAAGAGCCTCCATTTTTCTAAAAAATAATAAATAACATAGATTCAAAAAAATGACCTAGTAAAACTAGATCATTATATTTTAGAAAAAATATTAGTTAATTTAAATCTTTTATAGCAGTATTATAGAAGATTTCTTTATCTACTTGATTATTTTTATTTGCAATAACTGTAGTACAAATAGCATCCCCTGTTATATTAACGGCTGTTCTCGTCATATCTAGAATTCTATCAATACCCATAATTAATGCAATAGCTTCAATAGGAAGACCTACTGAATTAAATACCATTGTTAAAGTAATTAAACCAACACTAGGAACTCCAGCTGTACCAATTGAAGCAATGGTTGCAGTTCCAATAACTGTTAAATAATCCATCATTGATAAATCTATTCCATAAGCTTGTGCAGCAAATACAACTGCAACTCCTTGCATTATACTTGTACCATCCATATTAATAGTGGCTCCTAAAGGAATTGTGAATGATGAAATCTTTTTAGAAACACCTAATTTATCTTTTAAAGTTTCAATAGATAATGGAATTGTTGCATTTGAAGTTGCAGTAGAGAATGCAAAAGCCATTACAGGAAAGAATTTTTTCAAAAAGATTATTGGACTTAAGCCTGTGCTTGTTTTTAATAATATTGTGTAAACAAAAAAACATTGAATAAATAAAGCTAATAAAACAGATCCCATATATTTCAACATTGGAATAAATGCACTAAATCCTGTTGAAGCAAATGTTCTAGCGATTAAACAAAAAACGCCATAAGGGGCAACTCTCATTACAAGTAAAGTCATTTCCATCATAATATCATTGAATTCACTAAAAAAGTTACTAACAGTTAAAACTTTATCATCCAATCTTGTTAAAATCACACCTAGAAATAATGCAAAAAATATAACTTGAAGCATTTTCCCATTTGTTAATCCATAAAAAATATTTGTAGGAATTAGATTTAGTATTGTTTGAGTAAATGGAGTTTTATTCGATACTGTAACATTATCTGCCACTTGAATATTATTCATATTTAAGCCAATACCTGGGTTTATGAAGTTTGCAACTGTAAGTGCAACAGTAATAGCAAGAGCTGTTGTTATTAAATAAAATATAATTGTCTTAACTCCAACTTTTCCAAGTTGCTTAGTATCCCCTATTGCCATACTCCCACATACTAGAGAACTAAAAACCAATGGTACTACAAGCATCTGCATTAATCTAATAAAACCTTGTCCTAAGATATAAAAAATACCATCAACAAAGACAATATCTCTTATATAACTTTGGGGAATTAAATAATTAAATATAAGTCCCATTAATGCACCACTTATCAATCCAATAAATATTTTTGAGGATAATCCTATTTTTGTTTGTTTCTCTTCTTTTTTCACGTTGCTAATTCCTTTATATATTCTGATAATGCATCTTGCCAAGATTTTGCTTTATATTCATTTTCTAATCTAATAATAAAATTATCTAATACTGCATATGATGGATGATTCATAGAATATTCAGAATCAATTTTATCAACTTCATTAATTACAGTATTTGAAATATTTGCTAATCTTAAGATTTCCTTTGTAAACTCTATTCTGCTACATCTGCCAGTACAAGTGAAATGATATGTTCCATATTCATTTGTGTTAATAATATAAAGAATAAATCTTGCTAACTCTTTTGCACTTGTTGGAGTTCCAACTTGATTCTTTGCAATTTTTAAGTGTTCTCTACTTCTTGACTTATCAAGTATATAAGTTACAAAATTTTTCCCTTCCCCATAAACCCAACTTGATCTAATTATAAAATGTTTTGTTGCAAATTCTTTAACAAAATTTTCACCACATAGCTTTGATTTACCATAAACAGTTATTGGGTTTGTTTTATCAAATTCAGTAATTGGGAGATCATTTGTTCCATCAAAAACATCGTCTGTGGAAATTTGAACAATCTTTGCATTTATTTTAAATGCAGCAATTGCAACATTACGGGCTCCTAGGCCATTTACTTTATATGCAAGTTCAGGATTTTTACTGCATTCTTGTTCATTAGCAATTCCTGCACAATTTATTATCACTTCTGGTCTATTCGTTTTACAGAAGTTTAACACTTGTTCAAGATTAGTAATATCTAATACTTCATCATCAGTATCTAGAACCTTATAATCTCTTGGGTTCAATACCTTATTTATAGCTGAACCAATTTGTCCAGTTGAACCAGTAATCCAGATTTTTATCATATTTTTCTATTATCCTCAGTGTAAAAATAGTTTTATAAAATTATTGATTTAATAAGTAATATATTTATATAAACATAATTTCTATTTTTTATTGTATATTTAATGCATAAATATAGAATAAACAATTATCAATCGAAGATTAATATCTCATATTTTTTTAATAAAATCAAATGGGTAATAGAATTAAACACAATATTTGTATCATGAGTAAAAAGAATCAGAAAAGTATAACTTTTCAATGGGAAAAAGATATATAATTGAATTAATAAAAAAAATCTATAATATATTGCAAATTTGTAAAACAGTACTATATTATTAGGTAAAATATAATAATTTATATAATAATATTATTATGATAATATAATAAATATTTTTATATTCTTTGAGATATATATTTTTTATTTATTTAAACAATTAAAAATACCTAAAAAAGGAGAAAACATGCCGATTCAAAAAACTAATGTGTTACATATAATAAATATTATATTATTAGTTTTATATATTTTCACTGTCTCCTTTTTTATATTTACTGACAATTCCTCAGGGATGGAACTAAATAGAAATAAATTAAGAACTTTTAATGAAGGTTGGCTTATTGCTTATGATAATATTGAAGAAACTAATGTTGATTTACCTCAAAATTATCATCTTAAACCTGGCTCAAGTTATTCTATAGAAAGAATTATCAATCAAGAAGATTTTATTTATCCAGTTATTAGAATAAGATCTTCTATGATGAATGTTGATGCATATATTGATAATCAATTAATTTATTCCTTTGATGTTAATTCAAAATATAAAAATTTTATTTTACCTTACCCTGCTTCTTGGCAATTAATTGAAACACCTGTCTCAGAATCTATTGGAAAAACATTAAAAATAACTTTTTCTTCTCCTACAACTCAATTCTCAGGATTAATTAATTCTATTGTGATAGGAAAAGGGGAAGCAATAATATTAAATATAATTGAAAGCAATTTTCTTAATCTAATTATTTCATTCTTAATTATTCTTCTTAGTTTATTTGCTTTTTCAACTTTATTTTGGACACAAAAACTTGGAATTAAAAAACATATAATTTATTTATCCTCTTTTGGACTTTCTGCGGGATTATGGATTATTTCAGAATCTACACTTCTCCAATTATTTATTTCTAATAGATTTTTAATTTCAAGTACAAGTTATATATTAAATCTTGCATTACCGATAATAATATTATTATTTTTTAGGGATATTGTTTTAGAAGGATTTAAAAAAACAATTACTTTTATTGCTTCAATAAATTTCATTATGCTACTTTTAGAAATGATTCTTCAATTAACGGGTGTTGTTTCTTTTATTGCTTCAACAGTATTTTCTATAATTATGATTACAATTAGTTCAATTACTCTTATTTACTGTTTAATTTATGAAGGATATAAGAAAAATAACCCCAGAGCAAAACACTATCTATTAATATTTTTTACTCTATTCATTGTTGCTACCATTATTATGGGATTATTCATTGCAGGAGTATATCAGAACTTAGAAAAATATCTCTCCTTAGGCGTTTTTGGATTCTTCTTATTAGTAATGAGTGATGTTATTAAATCTATTTATGGGTTAATTGAGACAAAAAATAAATCTTTAGTTTATAAACAACTTGCTTATCAAGATTACCTTACTAAAGGTTGGAATAGAACTGCTTTTGAAGAAGATATTGATAATTTACTTAATCAAAAAGTTTCTTTCAGATTAATTCTACTTGATTTGAATTATTTGAAATTAATTAATGATTCCTACGGCCATGCAGAGGGAGATTATGCAATTATTGAATCATATAATGCATTAAAAAATACAATCAAAGAAAATGGAAAAAGCTACAGAATTAGTGGAGATGAATTTGCTTGTATAATATACGATATCAGTAATGAAACTTTTGAAAAATATAAAGAACAAATAGAGAAAATACTTAAAGAGGGCTCAAAGGATAAACCTTATAATATTGTTCTTGCATTAGGGACTAATATCTATAATGAAAACCTTAATTTTAGAGATTTTTATAAAAATGTGGATACAGAAATGTATAAAAATAAAAAAATTCTTAAAGCTCTAGATTGATAATATAATCTGTTTTAACTTTTTATTTTTTAAATTGAAATTAATTACTGTTTTATAAATACTTAACTTCTATTACTTGGAGCTATGAGTTTCCAGGGCATCATTTTTTTCTCAACAATTTCAATAGATTTATATAAAAAAATTCCTAAAAGACTTATAAAAACAATACCAGTGTACATTTGTAGATAATTAACCATTATCCAACTATTCATTATATAGTAGCCAATACCATACTCTGTAGCAAAATTTTCACTAAAAAATAAAACTGATAAACTAATACCCACTGATATTCTTAATGTAGAGAAAATACTTGGAAGAATACTAGGCAAAATAATATCAGACAAAACTTGTTTGGTACTTAAATTATATGCTTTAGATAGTTCTAAATAGTGATAATTTATCTGTGAAACACTATCTTTTATCATCAACACCGCAGGGAAAAAAATAACTGTTGATACTATTAAGATTTTACTTAAATCGCCTATACCAAAAAGAACAAGAAATATTGGTAATAAAGCAATTTTAGGAACAGGTTGAAAAAGATAAATTATTGGAGTAAATAATTTATTTGTTGTATTTTTCAACCCCATTAATATCCCTAAAGGAATAGCAATCAACAAAGCTAATAAAATACCAGATAAAACTCTATAAAGACTAACAAAAAGATGAATAAGAACTTGCCCTCTTAATAATTCAATAAATACTTCTTTTAAAACTAAATGGGGAAAAGGGACAATAGGCATAGATAAACTAAAGGAAATAATATACCAAGGTATTAACAATATTAATGCACCTTTTAAAAAATAACCTTTATTCATTCTTTTCCCCTTTTATTGCTAGTCTCACTTTTTTAACATTCTTAAAATATCTTTCTTCCAATCTATTATTACCTATAGTATCAATTTCTTTGATTTGATTATCAAAAACAATGACTTTATCCCCCATATAAACTGCTTCTTCAATATGGTGAGTAACAAGAATTAAACTCATTGCTAAATCTTTTGCTAATTTAAGAATACTATCTTGAAGAGATTCTTTTGTTAATTCATCTAAATTAGCTGTAGGTTCATCTAAAAGCAATACTTTAGGCTCTCTTATTAATACTCTAGCTAAAGCACATCTCTGCCTTTCTCCACCACTTAATTGTGAAGGATATTTATTAGAATGACCCTTTAAACCTACCATATCAAGATATTTTTCAACATCAAGTGTTTTATCTAAACCTAATAATATATTTTCTTTTACACTCTTCCAAGGAAGAAGTCTATCTTCTTGAAATAAGATTCCGATATCTTCCTGGTTAATATTTTCGTAATGAATAGTTCCTTGAGAAAGTTTTCTTAAACCTTTTATACAATAGAGAAGACTTGTTTTACCACAACCACTGGGGCCAACAATACTTATATTTGTATTTTGTTCAATTTTTATATTTAAGTTTTTAAATACTTCAATTGAACCATAATCAAAAGAAGCCTTCTCTATATTTATCATTATTTTATAAACCTTCTATCTAAAATATCATCAGGGGTAATTTCATATTCTTTGCCAACAAGATTACTTGTCCAAAGTACTAATTCTTCAATAAATTTATCTGAAGGAAGAGTAGGATTATTATAAGTAGGTAAAGTAATTGAATCTCTAATTTGAGGTGGTAAAGTATTTAAACTTTCCATTAATACATCTCTTGCTAATGATGAA
This sequence comes from Spirochaetia bacterium, assembly GCA_009930325.1. Taxonomy (GTDB): domain Bacteria; phylum Spirochaetota; class Spirochaetia; order Sphaerochaetales; family Sphaerochaetaceae; genus Pleomorphochaeta. The sequence continues at coordinate 7,308 of RZYO01000058.1, forward strand.
TCCTTTTGTATTTCAGAAACGGCTTTCACATAAGCTTCAATAAACAATTTTATTGATTTAGATTTTTCAGAAATAGCTTTATCTGTAAAAGCCATAATATCTAAGCTTTCACTAGGAATACCCTCATATATAACCTTAATTAATCCATTCATTTCTCCAATTGAAGCAATAGGTTCTGGGATTAAACCTCTTTGAATATCTGCTGTAGCTATAGCTTCTAAACGAGTTGGGATTGCATTAATATATACTTTTTTATAATTATATTCGTTATTTAGATATTGTTCGACAAGATAATTTGAAACACTTATTTCCATCATACCAACTTTAATATCCTTATCATCAATATGTTTTGGATTTACAAGAAGTGGAAACATACCATCTGTAGATAAAACACCTTTTAATTTGAAACCTTCAGCATTATTTGTAATTAAGGCAACAATATCTGTCATTGCACCATCAATTTCATTAGTTTGAAGAGCTGTTTGTCTATTTTGTGCATTTGTATATATTTGTAGATCTACATCTAACCCCAATTCTTCAAAATAACCATTTTTTTCAGCTAACAATATTGGAGCAATATCAACAGCAGGCATTAAACCAATTTTTAGTGACTGTGTTTGCTCTTTTGAACAACTAACTGATAAAATTGTTAATATAAACAATAGGAGGGCTATAAATTTATTTTTCATTTTTTTTCCTTTTAAAATCGATTGAATTATATAAAAATACCTAAATACATAATCTTAATACAAGTATAATATTTATATAATAGGGTATAGTAAGTTTTTTTTTATATCAACTATAATTAAATAGTGAATTTTTCATAAGAATAATATTTACCTAATTCATAATTTGATAGGGTTGATTTAAAATTAATCCAATGCTACAAACTTATTAATAAAAACAATCATTTAAGGAATCAAACAAGAAACATGAAGCAATTTAAATTATTTATTAAAAATTATTGGATAGCATTAAGGGTATTTTCCCTTTCATTAGCTTTTGCCTCTACAACATATGGGATTTTAGCTGCATATATCAATGGGTATTTTAAAGGTAATAGCATTCCTTATTTAGTTTTTCTTGTAATAATTATTGAAATTGCAGGCCTTGCCTCTCAAGCAGGAGCAAATTTAATAAATGATTTTTTTGAAGGTAGTTTTAAATACCCCGCACAAGAAACAAAAACAATTAATTTTTTAAATATGAAACGTACATATTTTGATATATTTGTATTTTTCTCTGGGATTGCAGCTCTGCTTTTAGCTTGTCTAATAGGTCTTTACCTAATTTATAGAACTAATATATGGATGTTAGTTATTGGCTTAATAGGGGTAATCGGTTCTTACGCATATACTGGAGAACCTTTTGTTTATAAAAGAAAAGGACTTGGTGTTCCTCTTTCATTTATATTAATGGGACCTCTTATGAGCTTAGGTTCTTATTATGCTATATCTGCTTCTTTCTCATTAACTCCTATATTACTTAGTCTACCAACTTCTTTATTAATCCCAGCTCTCATGATAAGTAATGAAATGAGAGACTTTTTAAGAGACCAAAAATTTGCAATGGGGACAATGACAGTTAGAATTGGATCAAAGCTTAGCACAGCTCTTTTTATATCTTTAATGGTAGGCGTTTATGTTCTTACAATTCTTTATATCTTCCTAGGCTTTTTCCCTATTTACTCACTAGCAAGTTTTATTACTCTACCATATGCAATTAAAGCAATAAATAATGTTAAGAATGCTAAGAATTTAGGAATTCAAAATACAACAAAAGTTCATTTATATTACAGTTTGATAATATTCATTTGTTTTATTATTTCTTTTTTATAATATTAAATTGATTATTAAAAATAAATTTTAAAATTACAAAAAGATACAAATAAACCTTTCACCAATTAAAAGGCCCTTATAGAAATAAAGGCCTTTTTTTTAATATAAAATATTAGAGTTTACTCAATAGTAACAACTCCATTATTCAATGCTGTTTCAACTAATTGATAGAATGAATTAACATGAATTGATACACCAGCAATATCGTCTGTATGACCTTCATCATCTTTATATGATATTGCACTTACATCTTGAGTTTTAATAAGATGTTGTTCTGCTAAAGCAGCTTGTTCATACCACTCAGCTTGTGCTCCACCAAATTTTACCATGTTATAGTTTCCTTCCATATCGAAGGCTTTTTTATCATCTCCAGCTTCGTTAAGAGCTGACCAATAGGCATCAACAATATTTCCATTTTTTACAAATAATGAAACATATTCTTTCCAACCGTTTTGGAAATCATCTTTTGTTGCATAATAACCACCATCTTTATAAGGACCAATTGATACAGGACCAGCTTTCAATGCAGCATCAGCTAAAGAGATGAAATCATTTATATGAATTGATACACCACTAATTGCATCTGTATGACCTTCATCATCACTGTATTCAACTTTTGAAGGATCTTGGATAGAAATTAGGTATTGTTCTGCTTTTGTAGCTTGTTCTGACCATTCAGCTTGAGCTCCACCAAATTTTACCATGTTATATTTTCCAGCAGCATCATATAGTTTTTTATCTTGGCCCATTCTATTAATAGCAGACCAGTTAGCACCAACAATATTACCGTTAATTACTGTTAAAGAAACATAACTTTTCCAACCAGAGCTTGCGAACTTAGAATCAGCCATGAAATATGTTCCATCTTGATACATTCCTTTACCAACAGGACCATTGTCTAAAGCTTTTTGTGCTAATTCAAAGAATTCAACAACGTGAATACTAACACCAGCGATATCATCTGTGTGTCCATCTTCATCACTGTACTTAACTACAGAAGGGTCTTGAACATCAATAAGATATTGTTCTGCTTTTGCAGCTTGTTCTGACCATTCAGCTTGTGCTCCACCAAATTTCTTCATGTTATATTTTCCAGCTTTATCAACTGCTTTTTTTGAAGGTCCAGCACTTACATTTACACCATCCCAGTTAGCACTTACAATTTTACCATTTTCTACAGTTAGAGATACTACATATTTCCAACCGTTTGATGCAAAACTATCTTCACTTGCAAAATATATACCATCTTGATATGCACCAGATTTTTCATTTTCAACAACTTCTTTCACTTCTTCTTTTGCAACTGTCGCTGTTGGAGGGACTTCCTTTTTTTGACAACTAACTAAAGAAACTATCATTAGACCAACTAATAATAACATATATGAAATTCTATTCTTCTTCATTTATAACTCCTAGCAAATAAATATGAATTTATTATATAATGGTAAACTAAGTTTTTCAAGAGGTAACCAATACTATTTTATCGATACTTTTCCTTTTGACATTAAAGGACTAAACTGATACCATTTATTCATGAAAAAACTAACACTTATTGATATAATTATATTCCTATTTTTTCTTACAATAAGTGCTCTGAGCTTTACACTATATACAAATGTTTCTGGAAAACCAGAGGTTCATGTTACAAGTGGTGATAAAGAGTGGGTATATGATTTAAGTGTCGATACAATGGCCACTTTTGAAGGACCTATAGGAAATACTACTGTTGAGATTTTAAACAATAAAGTACATATTCATTCTTCAGATTGTAAAAATCAAATATGTGTATTATCTGGCTGGATAGATAAACCAGGACAATGGTTATCATGTCTTCCAAATGAAGTTTTTGTATTAATTAAAGGGAAACAAGAAATTTCTCAAGGGGAGGAAACTGATGATATCTCATTCTAAAGTCAGAATTGATCTTGTAGCTCTTTTTGCAGCATGTGCTCTTTTCCTTTCAACAATAGAATATATGATTCCTAAACCAATTCCCTTTTTACGTCTAGGAATTGCCAATATCCCTCTAATTATAGCTTTAGGGATTTTTAGTAATAGAGAATATTTTTTGTTACTTTTATTAAAAGTATTGGGTCAAGCTTTAATAAGTGGAACCATTTTTAGTTATATTATACTTTTCTCTCTTGCAGGAAGCCTCTCAAGTGCAATTTTTATGCTTATTACATACATAATTTTCAAAGATAAAGTAAGTAGAGTTGGTATCAGTTTAGCTGGAGCCTTAGCAAGCACAATTAGTCAACTCTTCATAAGCAAAATTATCTTATTCAAAGAAGCCACTTTTGTAATTGCTCCTCTGTTTTTATTCTCTGGTTTACTAAGTAGTATTATTCTGGGCTTATTTGCAAATGAGTTTATTCATAAAAGTGTTTGGTATAAAAACCTTAAGGAAAGCAATGTATGAAATATTCAACCCTAAGACTTATTAGCGGAGCTTTAATAATAATTGGAATTATCCTTTCTCAATCTCTTGTTCTAAGATTTCTTATGACTATTTTTATAATATTTTTAGCCATAAGCAGTGGTAGAAAGTTTCGCCTTCTTCCAAATATTATTTTACTTTTAAGTGTATCCTTTGCAAATACACTAACTCCAAATGGATTAGTTCTCTTTTCAATTGGATCATACCCAATAACATTAAATTCTCTTATTATTGGAGCAAATAAAGCACTTCTTCTTATTAGTTTTATTTATGCGTCACACTATATGATGAGTTCAAGGCCACAAATTCCTGGTAAATTAGGTGCTTTAATATCACTTCAATTTTATTATTTTGATCGTCTTACAACGAAATGGCATCAAATAGAGAAAAAAACTCCTCTTATTGGAGCAATAGACCAGTTACTAACAGGGATTGAAAAAGAAACAGAAAACACCCAAATCAAACAAGCAGAGACTCGCACTGTTGTAAAAAAAGATGTTTTTATTCACCTATTTCACATCTCAATAATTATCTTACTTCTTTTAATTTTCAGTGAAAAAGCTAAAAGCATTTTCCCTTTTATTGCTCTATTACCTTAAATAAATCATCACTCAAAACATAATTTATTGAATTTTCTTCAAACCCTTTAGAAAGATAAATATCATTATTATTATCAATAAAAATTGCTTCGACTTTATCTATTGAATTAATTAAAGCTAATCCTTTTTCTAATCCCAAAGAATATATGGCAGTACTAAGAGCATCTGCAATGAAAGAATTGTGTGCAATTATACTAGCACTTGTTAAATTAGTTTTTACAGGATAACCAGTTTTAGTATCAAGAATATGATGATATAGCACCCCATCAATTACTAAAAATCTTTCATAAGGACCACTTGTTACAAGTGCAAGATCTTCAAGATTTACAATCATAACATATCCACCCCTCTCTGATTCAGGGTTTTGAATTCCAATTCTCCACTTAGTATCATCTACTCTAGTTCCCATAGTAAGAACATTACCACCAAGATTTATAATTGCTTTTTTAATATTGAAAGAAGTAAGAATTTTTGCAACTTCATCGGCAGCATAACCTTTAGCAATCCCACCTAAGTCAATCATCATTCCCTCTTTTTCAAGATAAACACTTTTTTCTTTTTCATTAAGTTTTATCATTTTATAATCAATGAGAGGTAAAAGAGAATCAATTTCTTCTTGAGGGGGAACCCTTGCTCCATCAGAGCCTATATTCCAAGCTGATACTAAAGGCCCAACTGTTATATCAAAGGCACCACTGCTTAGTTTGGCAACTTCAATAGCTTCCTTAATAACTTTAAATGTATCATCTGATACTACTACTGGTTTAATACCAGCATTTTTATTTACCAAAGAAACTTCACTTGAAGCAATTCTTATCGACATTTTATTTTCGATTTCTTCTATCCTATTAAATGCTTGTAAAAATGCATTTTCACTTGGATAATCATATATAGTAATTTTACAAGAGGTGCCTAAAAGAAGTTTTGTTTGTGATTCTGCAGCACTTTCATTTATTTCATTATTTTTTGTACAACTAACCAATATAATGGCTAATATTATTGTAATAAAAAAAAATTTAATTGATTTATTATTATGTTTCATGATATGAATATATAATAATATATCGATTTTCCCAACAATTTCAACCTTTTACTCTTGATATTATGCATTTATATAAAGTAATAATATAATAAAATTGATATAACTAAGCTGAAAATAAATAAGGAGCCGAAAGTGGATAAAAAAAGAATAGTAGTTTTAGGTGGTGGATATGCTGGTGTTCACGCTGCAAAAAGACTAGCTAAAAAACTTAAAAAATTCAGAGATAGAGTAGAAATTACTCTTATCGATCGTAATAAACATCATATTTTAATGACAGAACTTCATGAAGTTGCTGGAAATAGAGTAGATGAAGAGTCTGTAAAAATTTCATTTGAGAGAATTTTTGCAGGAAAAAGAGTTAATGTTGTAAGAGATGAAATTAAGACAATTGATTTCAAAAAGCAAATCTTAGAGGGAGCAAAAGCTTCATACCCTTATGACCAAATCATAATTGCATCAGGTGCAGAATCAACAGACTTTAATATTCCAGGAATAAAAGAGAATGCTTTTTTCCTATGGAGTTTACAAGACTCTATTCGTATAAAACACCATATTAGAGAAACTGTGAGAGAGGCAAGTTACATAAGTGACCCTGTTGAAAAAAAAGAAAAACTAACTTTTGTTGTAGCAGGAGGTGGTTTCACAGGTGTAGAACTAACTGGTGAATTACTTGAATGGTTACCAATACTTTGTAAACAATTTGGTGTTGATTATAAAGATGTTACTCTAATGAACATTGAAGCTCTAGCAAACATTTTAACAATGCTTCCAGAAAAACCAAGAAACAAAGCTGTAGCTTATATGAAGAAAAAGGGTGTTATTGTAAGAACAAATAGCCTTATTGTTAATGCTAATGAAGACTCATTAACATTAAAAGATGGAACTGTTATTAAAACAAAAACTCTTATTTGGACCTGTGGTATTAGAGGAACTAAATTCTGTCATGAATTAGATTTAACTGATGGTAGAGTTCAACGTAAACAAGTTGACCAATTTATGAAATCTCCTGATTATGAGAATGTATATTTAGCCGGAGACGGTGTATGGTTTATGGAGAACAATCGCCCTATTCCTCAAATCGTTGAAGCTGCTGAACAAACAGCTGCTGTTGCAGCTGATGGTATTATCTACACAATTAAAAAAGAATTTGGAGTAGATGCTAAACCGGTAGAGCCTTTTAAATCAAACTTCCATGGGTATATGGTAAGTATTGGTGGTAGATATGCAGTATCTCATACTGCAGGTATTTCTTTATCAGGATTTCTTGCAATGGCTATGAAGCACCTTGTAAACATGTACTACCAAGCAGGAGTATGTGGAATAAATGGCGCTTGGGGTTATTTAAAACATGAAATTTTAAATATTAAGGAAAGAAGATCCTTAATTGGAGGTTTTGCATCCTACAAACCTCAAGGATATTGGTTTGCTTTCTTAAGAATCTATTTAGGAATAATGTGGTTAATTGAAGGTATTGGTAAAATCAAAGAAGGTTGGTTAACAGATACTACAGGATCAAAAGTTTATTGGGGATCCCCAGTTGCTAATGCTGTAGGCGATGCAGTAAGTTCTGCATCTACTGCTGTTGCAGAAACTGCAACTAAAGCAGTTGAAACTGTAAGCTCAGCTTCATATGCTGTTGCTGATACAGTAAATCAAGTAGGTACTGCGGCAGTAGAAACTGTTAAACAATTTGCTCCACCACTATTAAAAGAACCTTTAGCTCTATTTACATGGATGAATGATAATTTAGTAGCTCTAGCACCTTATTTATTCCAGCTTATAATTACATTATCTGAAGTTGGAATTGGATTAGCCTTAATTGCTGGTCTCTTCACAGCCCCAGCTGCTGTTGTCTCCTTAGGACTATCATTTATGTTCTTAATTGGAGCCCTAGCCGGTAAAGAAATCCTTTGGTACATGGCAGTATCTATTGTAATGATAGGTGGAGCAGGAAGAGCCTTTGGACTCGATTACTGGGTAATGCCTTGGATTAAAAAGACTTGGAATAAAATACCATTTGCTAAAAAGCTTTATATTTTTATGGATGAACCTGAATTTACTAGAAAACAAATGGAAAGAAGATTAGCAAAAAATAAGGATATAACAACTTAGTATGAGTGATTTTTGGAAAGATGAGCCACAGATTGAAGAAAAACTTCAACAAGTTAAATCATTAATATTAAGTTCAATTGAAAAATCCAATCCTTTTATTAGAGACTTATTAATTAAGAGAGTAACAAGTGGAGGGAAGATGATTCGACCCGCCCTTGTTATTATTGGATCTAAACTTGGTGAAAAAGAAAGAGAAGATGAAGCTCTAAGAGTAGCTAGTGTATTAGAAATGATTCACATTGCCTCTTTAATTCATGATGACATTATTGATGGATCAAGAACAAGAAGAGGTATTGCAACACTCAATTCATTAGTTGGCCCTAAGAAAGCAGTTATTGCAGGAGATTACTTATTATCTAGAGCAATGACTTTAATAAAAGGAAAAGAAGGAGATCTAGAAGCAAGTGTTATTACTAATGCTTTTAGTCGCTTATGTGAAAGTGAATTAACACAAGATGCAGAAGTTGGTAATTTTCTAATATCATCATCAGCATACCTTCATAGAATAGGAGGCAAAACGGCCTCCTTATTTGCACTTAGTGCTTATTCAGGAGCTGCTGTTACTAAAGCTGAAAGATATCAACAATATCTATTGCATAGAATTGGATACTGTTTAGGTATAGCTTTTCAAATAAAAGATGACATCCTAGATTACACAGGAGATGCTATTACATTAGGGAAAGAAATAGGACAAGACGTTCGTATGGGAATTCCTACCTATCCACTTATTGCTGCATTAGAAATAGAATCAAATAATAATTTTGACAACAAACCTCTATTTGAATTAGTAAAACAAAAAAAGACTTTATCAAAGAGAGAAAGCACAAAAGTTGTTAAACTTGCTCTTTCTTTAGGTGGTGTTGAGAAATCTGAAGAATTAGCTCAAACTTATATTAATAGAGCATTAAGTGACATTTCAAAATTAGATAATACAGAAGTGCAAGCAATACTAGTATCATTGTTTTCTAAATTATCTTCAAGAAAGATATAACTAAATTATTCTATAAATAAATTAAACTTTAGATTAATCTTTTTGAAATAAGCTAAAATAATTATTAAAGACTTCTAATTATAAATTATTAACCCCTTATATTTGATTATTATCAAACATAAGGGGATTTTGTTGGTTATTTATATTATTGTTTAGTAATTAGCTAAATCAGCTTTTGTTAAACTTTTATTATATGGAGTCTCTATAGTTCCATTATTAACTAATTTACAAGCTTTTGCTCTTAAATCCTTATCCCAACTATAACCTGTTAATTTCCAGTTATTATCAACTTCAGGAGAAATTGTTCCCATTTCTTCTAAATAATTAACAATCATATCTCTTATAGAATTTGAGCTTTCCCAATTTCTCTTTCCAGCTATTATCTTAGCTGCTTTCAATCCAGAATATCTGTAATTATTAACACCTAAAACTAGTTTTTGATTTGGATCTAAAGGTTTACCTTTGAATGTAACATTTTCAATTCTACTTCCAATTGGTTTAGAAACATTAACCTCATAATTTACTCCAGCAAACATATCATAAAGATATCCTGGATACTCTTTGTCAAAGGAAATATTTAAATCACCATCATGGAATGTATTTAATCCTCTTACAGCCCATTCCATATATTCTTTTAATTCAGCACCAGTAATTTCAACGGTATATAAAGTATTATCATATTTATAAATATCAAAGATATTACCATAATTTAAAGCGCCTTTAGGTAAATCACTTGTATCTTTAAATAAAGCTGCAGAAACTACATCTGCATTACTATTCATTAATTCAACTTTATTTATTAAATCAATAACTGCAGTATCTCTTAATTTTCCTTCAGGAATACCTTTCATTTCATTTACAGGTTGGAATGTTTCACTAGCAAAACCTAAAGGTACACTTTGAACCTCTCCGTTTTCATCTTTAACACCACCTTTGATAAAATCACGAGTTGCTTGATGAGCTTCAGCTACAATTGGAAGTTCTCGAATTTCTTTTGAAGGTTCATAATTTGCCATATCAACTAATTGAGTTTTAACATCAGTTACCTTGTTATTTTCATCTATTGAAATATCAAATCTTGCAACAGTTGCTGCATTTTTTTTACATTCTAGAATTTTAACACCATTAACTTCTGTATTAACATCACTATGGAAATGACCTAACATCAAAAGATCTAATTCTGGACATTCTTCTGCAATTTTTAATCCTGCATCACTTTCATAATCTTGATCAAATTCAGCTGTTTCACCAAGGTGAGCAACACAAATTAACACATCACATTTATCTTTAATTTCATCGATTACGCTTCTACAAGTTTGTGCACCACCTTCAAACTTTAAGGCTGCTACTTTTTCTCCATCCCATGTTGGAGCATTAGGATTAGTAATTCCAATTATTCCAATTTTAGTTCCACTTCTTTCAATAATTGTGTATGAATTAGCTAATGGAGTTCCATCTAAATAATGCACATTAGCTGCTAAAATAGGAAAATTTGCTTGAGCAATTATTCTATTTATCATAGAAATCCCAAAGTTATATTCATGGTTTCCTAATGTCATTGAATCATATTTCATGTAATTCATGGCTTGGATTACAGGATGCGGACCATCTTGTTTATTATAAATATCATCAGTTAAAATGTTACCTTGAATTGTATCTCCATTATCAACTAGGACTACATTATTTGGGTTCTCTTTCCTTACCTCTTTAATATAAGTATATGCTCTTGCCATACCCGTATTATTAGTTTCTTTATCATTTTCATAAGAAAATCCCCAGATATCTGAATGTATATCTGTTGTTGCTAAAACTGTAATTGTTTTAGCTTTTTGCATTTCAGGATATCCTTCAGCAAATAAAGATATGGTACTAAATAATAGAACCATAATTAAAGCAAATTTTTTCATAATCTAACTCCTCCCAAAATTATTAATTATAATAATATTATATCACATTAATTAATTATGAGTATAATTCTACAAATAATTATCAAAATAATATAAATTATCAAAATTCTAAAATAAAAAGGAGGTGATATGCACCCATTTAGGTTAACTATGCAAAGTTAACTGCCCCTCCTCTAGTTTACAGCTAGAGGAGAATTTATGAAAAAGATAAAAAGAAAGCATCA
>RZYO01000059.1 GCA_009930325.1 Spirochaetia bacterium
TGAAACAAAAGACTTTACTATCCATGCTACATCTAACATGAATAGTGACATGGCTGTTAAAGTAGAAGTATCTCCTGATACATTTAGAACAACTTTAAATGGTGGTGCTGATGCTTTTGATTCAGGTATTAGACCAAAAGTAAATACTAGTTCTTCAATTGACACTTTATTAGCTGGAAAACATGTTTCATTACTAGTTAACAAGTTCAACTTAAGTTGGAAAGGTAATGCAGATCTTCCTGCTGGTGACTATGTAAGTAACGTAAAAATTGAATACTCAATCCAATAGTAGATAAAACAATATATAAAACCTCCTAAATACAAAGGCACCAGTTAAATGGTGTCTTTTAATTATAAGAAAGATAAGAAAAAACCTAATCAAATAAAAATTTGATTAGGTTTTGTTTTGAGTGATGAAAAAGAGGTTAACGAATAAAAAACGATTGTATAAGAAGTTATGAATATAGTTAAAATATATTAAAACTGTAGTTGATAAGAAAACAGCCTAACACTTTCTAAATGTTTTATTTTAAAAAAACAATTTTTTATTTTGTTATTTTCCTCATTTTCTATTTATAGATTAAATTCTATCGAAAAATAAGTCAAGATTAAAATATTAACATTTACAATTATTGTTATTGTGTTATAGAAAATTAAAGATCCAATTTAAAATAAATTGGATCTTTGCAAGCTAATAAGTCTGATAAAACCGAAATAGGAATTATTCCAAAAGGCGAATAAATTGTAAACAATCTTAAGATAAATAGGGGAATTTATCATTTTACTGATATAATATAAAGAAAAACTTATATTCACCTTTTTTTGTTTTATTAAGAGAGATATTATTAAGCTCGCTTAAAGTGTTTTTACTATATGGCATATGTTAGTATAAGTCAATGTTTTCTTTATTAAAAAGTCAATAATTTTTTAAAAAAAAAAGATAATTTATTACTATATAATAAATTATTTATTTGTAATAAGTTTTGAATAAGTTATAATATTTTTTATTTCATATCATATATATATTAAAATATGAGGCATTAAGATAATTTGTAGTGAATCCATTTAAATCGCTAAAATTGTAATAAGCTCTATCTTCATTAAAAATAATATTAATTTTATTATCGAGTGTTGTATTAATATTTATTGTTTCTGGGACAAAAGCTTTAAGATGTATTCTTTTATTGTTACAACTTAATCCAGATATAAAAATAAAAAATAATAATAATAAAGTTACACGCTTTTTTTTCATCAACAAATTCCCCCAAATATTGATATATTATGAGTAATAAGTATGTAATAAGTCAAGGATATTTTTCTAATAAGAAAGAATATTTGGGTTTGATTATTATATAGAAGACACAAATATAAAGATATGAGTAAAAAAAATAAAAAAAATGTAAAAATTTATTTAAAAAATGTAAAAAATTTCTTGATTAAAAAAATGTTACAAGTAAGAATAAGTTTTAAAACTAACAATCGATGTCATTTTCATTGTTTTTTTTACAATTATGACGATTTCTATGACAAGGTGGACAAAGTTCAATATCTCCACCCTCAATTATTATATCTTTTCCTTCGACTAAAGCTGTTGAAATCTTTTTTCTCGCTACAGCATAAATTGCTTGTGTTGTTGTTCTAGCAACATTTAATAATTTAGCTGCTTCTTCTTGCATTAAATTTTCATAATCTATTAATCTTAATGTTTCGTATTCATCAATTGTCATAACAATTGCGGAGTTATTTCTCTTTCCTTTAGGTCCGAATCTTGTATATTCAGGCATTCCGCCAGAAATTCGTCTGCATTTTTTTGGTCTAGGCATTTTTATCTCCGTATAATAAATATATAACTAATTTATTATTTTTTTAAAAAAAATGCAATTGGAGTATGGGGCCTCCAATTGCAAAGTAGTTTAGTGAGAACTACATGTATGACCATTACCATGAGATCCATAAGAATCTTCATGTGTATTATTATCATGATGATGCCCAGCACAAGAAATATCAGGATTAAAATTTAAAGTATTAGCTAAATAATCTTTAACTGCATTATCTGCATATCCAGTTACTCCTGGAATTAATTTGATTCCTGCTTGAGTTATTGCTGTTCTTGCACCGCCACCTAATCCACCACAAATCAAAACTTCAACATTATTTAAGGTTAAAAAATTTGCTAATGTTCCGTGAGCGAATCCTGTTGCAGGTTTTACTTCTTGTGCTTTAATTTCACCATTTTCAATGGTATAAAGTTTAAATTCTTTTGTTTGTCCAAAATGTTGGCAAACCAATTCATTCTCATAAGTTACAGCTATTTTCATAGATTTAACTCCTTATTATTCTTTGTTATATTCATAGTCTAATCATATTTAAGGCATATGTCAATAACATATTTATACAAGATTGTTGACTAATATTACCATTTAGTTTAAAAATGGATAGTACAAATATGAAATAGTTTTTAAAGGGGTGTGAAATGGATAATTCTGATTTTTCTTCATTTAGAGAGCTGCGAGAAAATATAAATAGATTTATGCATGGCCTTTTTAAAAATGCTCAATCAGCAGAAAGTCAAGCTTTAGATTTAAATTCAAGCCAAGTTCATGTTATTTTATTACTCAGAAAAAATAAATTTTTAAGTATGAGTGAATTGACTAATCATACGAATGTAGTAAAAAGCTCAATGACTAATATTGTTGATTCTCTAGAAAAACTTGAGCTAGTTTATAGATTTAAAAATGATAATGATCGAAGGTCTGTTTTTGTTTCATTAACAGAGACTGGAATTGAGGTTGCTAATGGGTTAAGAAGAGAAATAACAAATTCTTTTAAAAACCGTTTAACTAATTTAAACCAGAAAGAAAAAGATATGTTTTTTAATTCTATTCAGAATTTAAGTTTATTATTTCATAAAATGGAGAATAAAAATGAAAAATAATCCACATGAATTTATGGGGACAGACCAAATCACACCATTATTATTTAAATTGTCTATTCCTGCAATGATTGGGATGATTAGTAATGCTTTATATAATGTAATAGATACTGTTTTTGTTGGACATGGTGCCGGAGCTTTAGCCATTGGTGGTTTAACAATAGCTTTTCCATTTCAATTAATAATTGGAGCTTTTGCTTTAATGTATGGAGTTGGTGTTGCTTCAGTTATTTCTAGAAAATTAGGTGAAAAGAAACCTGAAGAAGCTGTTGCTGCAGCTTCAAATGCCTTTTTGTTAACATTTATAACTTCTTTACTTATATTATTGATAGGAGAAGTGTTTTTAACAAAAATATTGTTATTTTTTGGAGCTACTGAGGATATTCTCCCTCATGCAACAAATTATATGAGGATAATATTGCTTGGAGCACCTTTTTTATCTTTTTCTATGTGTGCTAATAATATATTAAGAAGTGAAGGTGCAGCTAAAATTGCAATGAATATAATGCTAATTGGAACTATATTAAATGTTATATTAGATCCAATTTTTATATTTATTTTTGATATGGGGATAAAAGGTGCAGCTATTGCAACTATAATTTCTCAAATGACAGGATCTTTGTATGCTTTATCTTTTTTTATAAAAGGAAAATCCTCATTAAAATTTGAGTTAAAATATTTTAAATTAAAACTAATTTATATAAAAGAAATTATATTATTAGGTCTTGCTACTTTTATTAGACAGATAGGAACTTCTTTTATGGCTCTTGCGGTAAATAATATGGTTAAAATTTATGGTGGTGATTTTGCAATTGCTGCTTTTGGAATGGTAAATAGATTTTTAACATTAGTTTTGATGCCAATTTTTGGAATGAATCAAGGCTTACAACCAATTATTGGATATAATTTTGGAGCTAAACAATATGATAGAGTAAAACAAGTTTTAAAAGTGGCTATTTTTATTACCAGTTCGATTGGATTCATTTTTTCCATAGTTGCTTTTATTTTCCCAGAGGTATTATTAAAAATGTTTACAACTGATCCTAATTTGTTACAAATTAGTTCACAGGCACTAAGAATAATTATTTCTACAATGGTTTTACTGGGCCTTCAATCTTGTGGCACAACTTATTTTCAAGCAATTGGGAAAAGTATTCCGTCAATATTTCTTGGAATGAGCAGACAATTTATTATTTTAATTCCTTTAGTTTTGGTTTTACCAAGATTTTTTGGACTGATAGGTGTTTGGTTTGCTTTTCCTAGTGCAGATATTTTAGCTTCTCTAATTACAGGACTATGGATGATAATTGATATTAAAAAATTAATGAAAAAATAAATTCCAATGTTTTCTTATAGAAGAACTTTTTTTAAATTTGTTTTCTAGGTTCAGCAGTAGTTCCTCTTTTTATTAATTTACTTTTATAATCTATTCTAGTGACCTGCAAATTTGCTTCGTTATTATCTTTATCGTTTATTTTGCTTACTATTAAATTCATGGCTTTTTCTCCTCTTTGGAAAATTGAATGTTCAATAGTAGTAAGTTTTAATGAAGCAAATTTTGAAGGGAATATGTTGTCAAAACCACATACACTATAATCATCAGGAATGTTGAATTTATTATCTTTAATAGCATTTAATATTCCATATGCTACCATATCATTTATTCCAACCATTGCGGTAATCTCTTTGTGTTCTTTTAAACATATATTTGCTAATCGGTATCCAGTAAAAAACTCAATATCTGCTGTTGCTATTTCTTCTTCAGGAAGGATATCTTGACTTAGTATTGTAATTGGAGGAAGATTGTTTTCTTGAAAAACATGTTTAATTCCTTCTAGTCTTTTTGTTCTTGCTGTATGAAATTCATTTAAACTTGTTGAAATATAAGCAATATTTTTATGTCCTAATTCAATTAAATGATTTCCAATTAATTTTCCAGCTTCAAAATTATTTATATTAACAGTATCAAAATCAAAATTATTATCTTCATCTCCAACAGCAACAATTGGAATTTGTTTGCTTAATTTTTCTACTTCTTCAACTTTCTCAGGAATCATTGAAAATATTATTCCTGAGATAGGATAGTTCGTAAAATAGTTTAGGCTATCCTTCTCAATAGAAATATCCCAATATGTGGTTTTTATAAGAGTTCTAATGCCAAGTTCAATCGCTTTATGTTCCATTCCTTGAATCAATGTTGAATAATATGGGTTATAAACTGATGGGCAAATGATTAATATAGTTTTTCCAAGAATAGAATTATGTTTTTTATTTGTGTAGTATAATTCTTTAGCTATTTGCTTGACGGAAGTTATCGTTTCATTAGAGAATCTACTTAATTTTTTTCCACTTAGAATCATTGAAACACTTGCTGTTGAAAGGTTCGCTTTTTTTGCTATATCAGATAAAGTTGTTTTTTTGTTTTTCATTTGCATTCCTTATATTCTATTCATTCTATTACAGAATATAAGATAATGCAATATTTTTTTTAAACAATAAATTAAACAATATAAAACTGAAAGATAATATTATTATTACTCTCTAGCTTTTTGAGGAACAAAGAATAGTTTTGATAAATCATAACCCTGATTTTTTGCAATTAACATCATTTTGTCTAAATTATCTTTTGATATATCAGGAGTTCTTGAAAGAAGCCAGATTACATTTCTACTATTGTTGCCAACAAGAGCCCAATCATAATTTTCTTCATCTATTCCAAATACTAAATAATCAGCATTAAATAAAGAGAAGAATTTTACTTTTAATGCTCCTGGAATATTGTCGTTTGGACGCCAAGCAACTGCTTTAACTGATGTATATGGCCCATTTAGACTTTTTTTGAAGCCACTATTTAATACTTGAATTTTTCCATCTTTTCTTAAAGAATATTCTGCTGTTGCTCCATAAATATTTTTTTCAAAGCTAGTTTGATATCGAGCTATTTCATACCATCTTCCAAGATATCTCTCTAAATTTAAAGATTTAACTGTTTCTAAAGGATCCTCTTTGAATTGATTAGTTGCACAACTTGATAAAAATATTACTGAAAATAATACAATTATATTTAGTTTAAATATCTTTGATTTCATTTTTTACCTTCCTTTATATTATGAATATTATCGCATAGTTAATTCACTGACACAATGATGATGATTAGCTTTAAATATATGTAATAGACTCTATTTAAAATAAAATTAACTAATTTATTAAATGATTTAATATTAAATATTTTATTTTTTGTTAAATAAATTAAAAAAAAATTAACTTGACAGTTAAAAAAAAGGCTTATACTATATTTTTAGACATTATTGAGTATTAAACTATATTAATTTTTATTTAATATTTTGTTTAACTTTTTATTGTATCTAAACAAAGGAGATATGAAAATGAAAAAGAAATTTTTATCCGTATTATTGATGCTACTAGTTATTGCACCAATTTTTGCAAATGGACAAAAAGAAGCTGTTGCAGATGAGGATTATCATTTAGTTTTAAAAATGAGTCATGTATTTGCACCAAACGAACAATTAACAAAATCTTTAACAATTGTTGTAGATAATATTAAAGAAAGAACTAATGGAGCAATTGAAATTCAACAATACCCTCAAGGTCAATTAGCTACTTATAAAGATGGTGTTGAACAAGTTGCTTTAGGTGCAAAATTTATTTCAGTAGAAGATCCTTCATACTTAGGCGACTATGTTCCAGATTTTAACGCATTAGTTGGACCAATGTTATATAGCAACTTTGATGAATATGAATATTTAATAAATACTGATTTAGTAAAATCAATGGAAAAAGATTTAGAAGATAATTATAGAATTAAAGTATTAGCTTTAGATTATATCTTTGGTTTTAGATCATTAATGACTAATAAAGTAATTACAACTCCAGCTGATTTACAAGGAATGAAATTAAGAACACCAGGAAGTCAATTATTTATTGATACAATCAATGCAATGGGTGCTACAGCAACTCCTCTACCATTTGGTGAAACAATTAGTGCTGTACAACAAGGTGTTGTAGATGGTTTAGAAGGAACAATGGACGCTTACGGAACTAATGGTAGTTCAGAAGTTGCTAAAAAAATGGCTTTAACTAATCACTTCTTAGGTACTTGTGGTGTTTATATTAATGCTGATTTATTCAATAGTATTCCTGAAAAATATCAAGTTATTATTGAAGAAGAATTTACTAAAGGTGCAAAACAAATGATTTCTGAAATTACTAAGAATTATGAATCATCTAAAGCAGCTTTAGAAGCTCAAGGAATTGAATTTAATGAAGTAGACCATGATGCATTTGTAGAAGCAGTTGCTCCAGTATATGATAATATGAAAGGTGTAACACCTGGAATTTTAAATACATTTAAAGCAGAACTTGCTAAAATGCCTAAATAGGTTTTAAAATATCAGGCTGTTAATAATAAAAATTAACAGCCTGTATTATAATAAGGGGGTAGTATGAAATTTTCTTTTAAAAATATCATATCAAATTTTGAAGAAATTGGTTCTGGAGTCTTTTTAATTATCACAACAACTCTAGTATTATTGAATGTCTTTTTAAGATATTTTTTAAATATGGGGATTATTTGGTCTGAAGAGGTTGCTACAGGATGTTTCGTTTGGAGTGTTTTTTTAGGCTCTGCAGCTTGTTATAAAAGGAAGATGCATGTTGGTGTTGATATGATAATTAGAAAATTTTCTACACCAGTTCAAAATAAAATTAATTTTATTTTATATATTATTTTATTAGTGATAAATGGGTCATTAACTTTAATTGCCATTCAATATTTAAAAGTATCTGCTAGAAAACCTACACCGGTTTTAGGGATTTCTTCTGCATTTATTAGTTCTTCAATATTTGTAAGTTTTTTATTGATGACTATATATACAATTGTTTTTTTAATTAAAGACATCAAAGTTGTTTTGAAAGATAAAAATGGAGGTGCTCAATGATAGCTTTAATTCCAGTAATATTAGTATTTATTTTATATTTTTCTAGTATTCCAATTTCTTTTGCTTTATTTGGGTCCACCCTTTTTTATTTTGGGCTTATTGATCAAACATCTCCCGTAGCCCTGTTGCTTCAAAAGTTTGTTACAAGTACACAATCTTTTCCTCTTTTAGCTATTCCTTTCTTTGTAATGGCTGGTTCTATAATGAACTACAGTGGAATAAGTAAAAAATTAATGCAATTTGCTGATGTTTTAACAGGGCACATGCCAGGTGGATTAGCTCAAGCCAATGTATTATTAAGTATGTTAATGGGGGGAGTTTCAGGTTCTGCAAATGCAGATGCTGCTATGGAAAGTAAAATGTTAGTTCCTGAAATGGAAAAAAGAGGTTATGATAAAGCTTTCTCAACAGCTATTACAGCAGCCTCTTCAGCTGTTACACCTGTTATACCGCCAGGCATTAATTTAATTATTTACGCATTAATTGCAAGTTGTTCTGTTGGTAGAATGTTTGCAGCGGGATATCTACCTGGATTTTTGATGACATTAAGTTTAATGGTCACAGTACATTTGATTTCAAAGAAAAGAAAGTATATGCCAGTTAGAGAAAAAAGAGCTTCTCATAAAGAAATTGCTAAGCAAGGGTTAGATTCTATTTGGGCTCTATTATTTCCATTTGGAATTATTTTAGGTCTAAGAATAGGTTTATTTACTCCATCTGAAGCTGGTGCGGTAGCTGTATTATATTGTGTAATCATTGGTAAATTTGTATATAAAGAATTAAAAAAAGAAGATTTTATTCCAATAATGAAAGAAACAATTTATGGAACTAGCTCTGTAGTTTTAATCATTGTTGCTGCAAATGTCTTTGGCTATTATTTAAACTGGGAAAGAATTCCACAAATGATAACAAGTTTCTTATTAAGTTTAACAACTAATAAATATTTAATGTTATTATTATTTAATTTATTGTTATTAGTTATTGGAATGTTCTTAGAAGGAGGAGCTGCAATAATTATATTAGCTCCGTTATTAGTACCTGTTGCAACTTCATTAGGTGTTGATGTCGTTCATTTTGGTTTGATTTGTATTGTAAATATTATGATTGGTGGATTAACTCCTCCTTTTGGATCTATGATGTTTACTTGTTGTACAATAACTGGGTGTTCCTTACAAGATTTTACCAAAGAAGCATTACCTTTTATCCTTGCATTAATAATTTCTTTATTGCTAATAACATATATTCCATTTATTTCATTAGCTCTGCCAAATCTAATATATGGTGTAATTTAAGGAGATAATTTAAATGCTAATAATAGGACATAGAGGTTGTAGTTATAAAGGCTTTAATCAAAATACAATACGTTGTTATAAAAAGATAATTGAAGAAGGAGCTAAGGCTTTTGAGTTTGATGTTCAATTAACTAAAGATAATCATCTAGTAGTAGTTCATAATTTAAATCTATCAAAAGTCTCAAATGGAAGTGGCTATATTGCTCAAACAACTTTAGAAGAAATAAAAAAACTTTTTGCTGGTAGTTTAAAAAATGGTAAAGATCCTATACCTACTTTAATTGATGTATTAGATCTTGTAAGCTCTTATTCAAAAGAAGTTAGACCAGCTATGCATCTAGAATTAAAAGGTGATAATACAGGATTATTAACTGCAAAGATTATTAAAGACTATATTGATAAAAGATTAGTAGATATAGATGATTTTCTTATAAGTTCTTTTAATTGGGCAGAACTTGATAGTTTTAAATCTTATTATCCTGATATAAAGATTGCTTTATTAGATGGTTCTATAAGAAGAAAAGATTTAGTTAAAAAGCTAGTATCTTCACCAGATCTTTTTTCAAGAATTTTTGCTTATGGAGAAGAAGATTATATGATTCCGATTTCTTCTAATTTAGAAGATTCTATTCAATTAATTAATCAAGAAGTAAAAAATGATGCTGATAAAGAATTATTAATAAATGAAGTAAAAAGAGCTTTAAATGGTGAATATTATACTGATTCTCTAATTGATGAAGCTTTAAAAAGGAAAGCATTTTCCCTTAATTTATGGTACAAAACAGTATCTAAAGAATTTATAGAAAAGGCCCATAGTAAAGGATTAAAGGTGTTTTTATATACTGTAAATGAGAAAGAGGATATTAAAAATATTAAATTTTTAAAACCTGATGGTTTTTTTACAGACTATTACATCGAGACAAAAGAGTATTTTGAAAGTTTATAAAAATATACTTTTAATTTAAAATAATTCATTTATTCCTCAACTTAATGTTGAGGTTTTTAATTTTAAAAGTTTTATATTTAAAGTAATAAAATCTAATAAAATTCGTTACATTGAAGTAATTTTAGGCTATAATAAAATTAATTGTAAGAACAAGGAGATAATAGATGAAAAATATTGGTATTTTAGGTTTAGGGAATATTGCAAGAAATATGGCTAGAACCGTAAATCTTATGGAAGATGTAAACTTATATGCTGTAGCTTCAAGATCTTTAGAAAAAGCAGTTAAATTTAAAGAAGAATATTTTGCTGAAAAAGCATATGGTTCATATTTAGAATTACTTCAAGATGAAAAAATAGATTTAGTATATATCGCAACACCTCATTCACATCATGCTCAATTGATTGAACTTGCAATTAATAATAATAAGCCAGTATTATGCGAAAAATCATTTACTACAAATTTAGACCAAGCAAAAAAAGTAATAGAATTGGCGCATCAAAAGAATGTTTTTTTAGCTGAAGCAATTTGGACAAGATATGTCCCTTCCCGATTTATAATAGAACAACTTTTAGATAGTGGGGTTATTGGAAATATAAGCCTTGTTGAATCTAATTTAGGATATAATGTCGCTGATAAAGAAAGAATCTATAAAAAAGAATTAGCAGGTGGAGCTTTATTAGACTTAACTGTTTATCCTATTAATTTTTCTTGTATGTTTTTAGGCTCAAAGATTAAAAAT
Organism: Spirochaetia bacterium; assembly: GCA_009930325.1. Taxonomy (GTDB): domain Bacteria; phylum Spirochaetota; class Spirochaetia; order Sphaerochaetales; family Sphaerochaetaceae; genus Pleomorphochaeta. The sequence continues at coordinate 10,869 of RZYO01000059.1, forward strand.
ATTAATTCCACAGTAATTAAAATGGGTTCAGGCGTTGACGGAATTGAGAATGTTACATTTGTTTATGATAATGGAATATTAGCAACTTTTAATACTAGTGTTTATTCAAGATTAAGTAGAAAAGGCTTTATTTATGGATCGAAGGGATATCTTGAAATAGAAAACATTAATAATCCTGAAAAGATAAGTATATATGATGAACAAGGAGAACTTGTTGAAGAAATAATACCCCCAGAACAAATAACAGGCTTTGAATATCAAGTTTCTGCTTGCTTTGAGGCTATTGAAGCTGGTGAGATAGAACCAAAACAAATGCCACATAAAGAGATTTTAAGAATGATGGAAATTATGGATGAATTGAGAAAAAGTTGGGGCATTGTTTTTCCTTGGGAAGAATAAATAAAACAAAAGGTAATACTATTTTTGTTATAGGCAAAAAATTATATCAAAGATAAAATTTAGGAGGACTTTGATGCAATATATTGGATCCCTAGATCAGGGAACAACGTCGACAAGATTTATAATTTTTAATTCTGAAGGGGATATTGTTTCTTCTCATCAGTTAGAACACAAGCAACTTTTTCCACAACCAGGTTGGGTAGAACACAATCCAATGGAAATTTGGGAAAATAGTATTTCTTGTATAAAAGAAGCTTTAAAAAAAGCAAATTTATTAGGTTCTGATATCAAAGGTATTGGAATAACAAATCAAAGAGAAACTATAATAGCTTGGAATCCAAAAACTGGTAAAATATGGTATAATGCTATTGTATGGCAAGATTTGAGAGGTGCTGATTTTATTGATTCTCTTAGTGAAAAAGTTGATCCAAAATGGTTAGCTAATAAAACAGGATTGAGACTTAGTCCATATTTTTCTGTAAGTAAAATAGTCTGGTTGCTTGATAATGTTAAAGGACTTAGAGAAGCTTGTGAGAATGGTGATGCTATATTTGGTACTATTGATACATGGTTAACTTGGAATCTTACTGGTAGAAAAGCTTTAGTTACCGATGTTACAAATGCTTCTAGATATGTTCTTATGGATATAAATTCTTTACAATGGGATGATGAATTACTTAATATCTTTAATGTCCCAAAGAATAGTTTACCAAAAATAGTTCCTTCGGCTGGTGAAATTTATGGATATACAGAAAAAAATGGACCTTTAGGCGCAGAAGTTCCAGTTTGTGGAATATTAGGAGATCAACAATCTGCTCTATTTGGACAGGCTTGTTTTTCTGAAGGGTTAGGTAAAAGCACATATGGAACAGGGTGTTTCCTTTTAGTTAATACTGGAGAAAAAGCTTGTGTTTCTGAAAATGGTTTATTAACAACAGTTGCATATCAAATTGGAAAAGAGAAGCCAAAATATGCATTAGAAGGTTCTATAGCTGTTGCAGGAAGTTTAGTTCAATGGGCAAGAGATAATTTAGAGATTGTTTCAAATCCACAAGAATTAGATGAATTAGCAGCAAGTGTTAAAGATAGTGGGGGAGTATATATTGTTCCAGCTTTTAGTGGACTTTTTGCCCCATATTGGCGAAGTGATGCAAGAGGTGTTATTGCTGGACTAACTGGTTTTGCAACAAGAGCACATTTGTGTAAGGCTATTTTAAATTCTACAGCATTCCAAGCTTATGATATTTTCCAAACAATGGAAAAAGATTCTTCAATATCAATGAAGGAATTAAAAGTGGACGGTGGATTAACAAATAGTCATCCTCTTATGCAATTCCAAGCTGATTTACTAGGGATTCCTGTTATTAGACCAAAAGTAGTTGAAACTACAGCTTTAGGCGCTGCTTATGCTGCTGGCTTAAGTGTCGGGATATATAAATCTATTGATGAATTAAAGGACCATTGGAAAGAAAAGAAAAGATGGACACCTTCTATGAGTAAAGAAGATAGAGAATCAAGAGTGAAAAAATGGAACAAAGCAGTTTCAAAAACTTTGAACTGGGTTGGAAATGATGAGGCTTGCTTGTAAAGTATTACAACGAGGGATTTTATGGGTGGAATAGAAAACATACAAAAAATTGATTTAATAAAAGCTTTTGTGCAAGTTGCATTTTTAACCTGGGGCTTTTACCAATTTTATATGGCTTTAGATAGAACTAAAATTCAAAGAATGTTGAAAATGATTTTTTATGCATTATCAATTTATGGAATTAGTTTTGTTTTGCAATTAGAATTTCTACTAAAAGTTTTTAATTTTATTGCAATCCCATATATAGTTTTTCTATGTATAATTTTCCAAGCCGAATTAAGAAGATCTTTTTTAACTGAAGGGCTTGGAAAATCCCGCCTTAAATTAACATCAATAAATAATTATTCGGATCAAATAGAAATTGCTCTTAATGCTTGTTCCGTTTTGCAAAGTAAAAGGCGTGGAGCCCTATTAGTGTTTTCACGCCGTGATAGTTTAAATTCTGTTGTTAGTTCAGGTACTATTCTTAATGCAGATTTATCTATGCAATTAATATTAACTATTTTTGATCACGACACACCTCTTCATGACGGTGCTGTTGTAATTCAAGATGGCAGAATAAGAGCAGCAGGTTGTTATTTACCATTAAGTGAGCAAACAGATATTAAAAAAACTTTTGGAACTAGACACCGAGCGGCTTTGGGAATTTGCGAAGAAACAGATTCCATTGTAATTGTAGTATCAGAAGAAACTGGTGCAATAACTTTAGCTTATAATGCTCGGTTGTTTTATGATCTAGAAGTAGATAATATTAAAAGAGTCTTGTTAGCTTGGTTTAGTAATAAAGATATAAGTGAAGAAGAAAGGGAAGATAAGGAAGATGAAAAATAAAATTTCATTATATTTATTAGATAATTGGAAACCAAAATTAATTAGTTTTATCTTAGCTCTATGTTTTTTCTTTTTATATTTATTTTCTAATAATTCTAGTAGGATAGTAACAATACCTTTAGATGTTTACCTCCCAATAGGGTATCAAGCAGAAAGTTTAATTCCAAATTCTGTTGATCTAGAAATTAGTGGGAATAATAATATTATTTATTTAATAGACCCAAATTTAATTAAAGCAAAAGTAGATTTTTCATCAATACAAAAAGAAGGAATAAGTACTGAAAATATAGAATTAGAATATGATTCTAAAATTTTTTCTAAAGAAAATATATCTTTAAATACAAAACCTGCTACAGTTAAAATATCTTTTAAAGAAGGATTATAATTTGAATAGAATTGGTGTTGATATTGTGAATATTGAAAGAATTTCAAAATTAAATGAATATACTATAAATAGACTTTTTAATAAAAAAGAAGTTGAGTCTGCAAATAAAATTAATAATGATAAAATTAGATATGAATTTTTAGCAGGTCGTTTTGCTGCTAAAGAGGCTTTAGCAAAAGCTTTGGGTGTGGGCTTTACAAAATTAGTTCCCTCTGAAATATTAGTAACTAATTTAGAAAGTGGACAACCTGTAATTGAATTAGAAGGAAAAACTTTAGAAACTTATCCAAAATTAAATATTCAAGTTTCAATAAGTCATGATTTTCCTTGTGCTGTTGCAGTTGTTTTAATTGAGGAAATTAATGGCTAGAGTAGATTGGAGAAGACCACCTATAAGAGATTTAGAAGAAGGAAAAGTAAGATATAAAATGATAATATCTTATGATGGTAGAGCTTATAATGGATGGCAAACTCAAAAAAATGGCGTAGGAGTTCAACAAGCTATAGAAAAAGCTTTAAAAAAAATGTTAAAAGAAGATGTTAAAGTTGTTGGTTCTGGAAGAACTGATAGCGGGGTACATGCAATGGGACAAGTATGTCATTTTGATATTGTTGATAGGCAAATACCAGCAAAAGCTTTTTTAAATGTTATTAATTGTAATTTACCCCCTACAGTCAGAATATTAGATTGCGAATTAGTTGATGGATTTTTTCATTCTAGGTATACGGCATACGCAAGAAAATATAGATATTATTTTAAAAAAGAAAATGAGATGACAGCCTTTGATAATGGGTTTATAGCAAAAATTAAGAAATTCCCTCCTTTAGATTTGTTAAACTCATATGCAATACATATCGTTGGAACTCATGATTTTACAACCTTTACAGCTAGTAAAGATATGTGTCCTTCTAAATGTCGAGACATATATGAATCATATTGGTCTTTTGAAACTGATAAATGGGGATATCAAGTATTAACTTATACAATATGTGGAAATGCCTTTTTATATAAAATGGTAAGGTCTCTTGTTGGTACTCAAATTGATTTTGCTATTAAACATAAAACTAGTGAAGATTTTAAAGACGCTTTAGAGAGTAAAAATCGAAAAAAAGCAGAAAGAACGGCTAATCCTAATGGACTTTATTTAATGAATATTTCTTATGATGAAAACGAATATGATTGGTTTGAAGAAACTGCAATACCTTTAACTTATTTGGAAGAATATGATGAATAAAGAAGATAAACTAAAAGAATTAAACAAACTTATTGATTCAGCTAAAATTGCATTTAGTGATGATTTTTTATCTTTACCTAAGAAAAACAATAATAAAAAAGTTATAAATAAAAAAAATATTTTCTTAAATACTAAACTAGAATCTAAAAACAAAGAAACAAAAAAAACATCATTAAATTTTGAAGAAGTAAAAGGATTAAGTGAATTTTATGATAAAGATTATTTTGAATTAGAAAAAATAGTATTAAATTGTTCAAAATGCGAAGCAGCCAATATAAGACAGAATATAATCTTTGGTAAAGGCAATAGGCCTTCAACTTTAATGGTTATTGGAGAAGGCCCAGGAAGAGAAGAAGATTTAAATAATGATATATTTGTTGGCAAAAGTGGCCAGTATTTATACAAGTGGCTAGAATCAATTAATTTAAATGTAGAGCAAGATGTATATTTGTCAAATATTGTAAAATGTTATAGCTCTACAAATCCAACAAAAGAAATAGTTAGTGCTTGTTCCCCTTATTTAGTTAGACAAATTGAATTAGTAAATCCAAAAGTAATTTTAGTTTTGGGAAAGATTGCAGCCAATTTTTTATTTAATCTAGACATGTCAATGAAAGATTATAGAGGGAAAATATATACATATAAAAGAATACCTAGTATTGTTACTTATCACCCAGCGGCTGTATTGAGAAATCCTGAATGGAGAAGACCCGTTTGGGAAGATTTAAAAAAGATAAAACAATTAATTTCAATTTAATAATAGGACAATAAATGTTTGCAAAAGTACTATTTGATTTACCCCTAGATACAGAATTCACCTATAGAATTCCAAAAGAGTTAGAATCTTTGATTTGTGTTGGAGTTAGGGTAAATGTACCTTTTAGAAGTTATTCAAAAATTGGGTATGTTGTTGAAATAATAGAAGAATATGAAACTGATTATAAAATAAAAGAGATAAAAAAAAATGTAGATAAAGAGCCTTTATTTACTAATTCTCAAATCGAATTAGCTAAATGGATGTCTGACTTTTATTTATGTTCAGTAGGAGAAGCTTTAGCTTTACAAATTCCAGGAGGAAAAAGAGAAAAAGTTTTTTCTATGAGTATTAATGAAGAGGATATTTCTACAAGAGAAATTGATGAACTATCAAAAGAACAAAATGAAGCTCTTAGTATTCTTAGAAAAAAAGAAAGTGCTTTATATTATTTATATGGAGTAACCGGGTCTGGTAAAAGTGAAGTATATTTCAGATTTGCAAAAGAAATTATTAAAGAAAATAAACAAGTAATATATTTAGTCCCTGAAATTACTCTCACTCATCAATTAATTCAACAAGTAAGTAAAAGATTTGATCAAGAAGTAGCAATATTACATTCTGCTATGACTCAAAGTCAAAGATTATCACAATGGTTAAAAATATTAAAAAATGAAGTCTCGATTGTTATCGGAGTTCGAAGTGCTATTTTTGCACCTTTTAATAATTTAGGCTTAGTAATTATTGATGAGGAACATGAAAGCTCATATAAAAGTTCTCAAACACCAAGATATCATGCAAGGCAAATAGCACAACATATTTGTAAAGAAAATAATGCAATATTAATCATGGGTAGTGCTACACCATCCTTAGAAGCCTTTAAACTTATGAAAGAAAATCATATTAAAAAAATAGAACTTTTAAATAGAGTTGGATTTGGTCTTTTACCTAAAATGAAAGTTGTTAACATGATAAATGAAAAAGGGATTATTTCTAAAGATTTAGAAGATGAGATAAATAATACTTTAAAAAAGAAAAAACAAGTTATTTTATTTTTAAATAGACGGGGATATTCATATTATTTTCATTGTAAGAGTTGTGGTTATGAGATGCAGTGTCCTAATTGCTCAATATCTCTAACTTATCATAAAAATAATAATTCAATGGTATGTCATTATTGTGGTTATAAAACAAAACCAATAAGAATATGTCCTGAATGTAATAGCTTAGATGTAGGTTATAGAGGGTTTGGAACAGAAATGGTTGAGCAAGAAATTAAGTCTTTATTCCCTTTTGTAAATATTGATAGGTTAGATGGAGATGTTGCTAAAGATAAAAAAAATATGTTTTCTGTCCTTGATAAATTTAAAAAGGGAGAAACTGATATTTTATTAGGAACTCAAATGGTAGCAAAAGGCTTCAATTTTCCAAATGTTGAACTTGTTGGTATTGTATTAGCTGATTCAGCTATGAATATTCCTGATTTTCGATCTCAAGAGAGAACGTATGCTTTAGTTACTCAAGTTGCAGGTAGAGCCGGAAGATTTAATTCTAAAGGTAAAGTAATAATTCAGACTTTACAACCAGATAATAGAGCTATTCAAAATGCCCTAAATAACGATAGGATTTCTTTTTATGAAAATGAACTAAAAGTAAGAGAAGAGACTGAGTTTCCACCTTATTCTCGTCAATTGAATTTAGTTTTTAGAGGTCTTGATAAAAAAACTACAGATGAATTTAGTCAATTTGTTGAACAAAAATTGAATAATTTAAACTTAGTTTTATATAAAAAAAATAATACAAATGTTGAAATATATGGGCCAAATGAATGCAGTGTTTTTAAAATAGCTAATAATTATAGGTATAATATATTATTACAACATGAAAAAATTACCTATTGCCAATGGCTTGTCAAAAAGGCTTTAGAAGAAGTAAAAATACCAAAAGGTCTTTATATTGAGATAGATGTTGATCCTCTTCAAATAATTTAAATTTTTTACTTGCTTTTTACTGCTACTAATTTTTGAGAAAGTCCTTTTTTTAGAGTATTTTTATATATTTGTGGTTTTTGTTTTTCTTTGTGTTTATACATATTTGAATCAGCTTTATCAATAGCATTTTTTATATTTAAATC
>RZYO01000198.1 GCA_009930325.1 Spirochaetia bacterium
GCGCTTGAACATAAATAATAAATTGGACAAAATGAATAAGCAGTAATTTGCAAAGCATCTGAGCAATCATTTGACAGAATTACTTAGCAAGAACAATAAATATAGAGTGGAGTTAATTTTGAATCAATTTATATCTAAAAAAGAAGATTTATTATTAGATAAAGATTTTCCTTTTGATTTTTATAATGCTTGTAAAAATAAAAATGATACTGAATTTCTTCATTATCATGATTGTCTAGAAATAAATTATGTAATTAAGGGAAGTGGTGTAAATTTTATTGATAATTCCAGCTATTTTATGAAAGCAGGAGATTTATTTATTATTAATAATTTATCTCATCATATGACAATATTAAATAATTCTCTTGATATGAAAATAATTACTTTCAATCCTGAATTGATTTTTTATAATGATACACGTGATTTAGATTATTTAAAATCGTTTTATTTAAAAACAAGCAAATCTAATAATTTAATTGTAATAAATGAAAAATATAGTGAAGTTGTTTTTAATTTGTTTGAACAAATTGAAGACGAATGGAAAATGAAAAGTAAAGGATATAAATTATTTATTAGAGCGCAACTAATGCAATTATTGGCTGTAATTTTTCGCTCAAGTAATTCAACTTTAGAAGCTGGGTCTTTGTCTAGAAAACAAATGGATTATGAAAGGATAAGAAATTCTATTGAATACTTAAATAATAATATTAATGTAAATATTAGTCTTACATATTTAGCTAGTCTATCAAATATGAGTAAGAATTATTTTTGCTCATATTTCAAAAAAGTTATGGGAGTAAATACCCTTCATTATGTAGATATAATTAGAATTAATAAAGCTTGTTTGTTTCTTAAAACTACAACAAAATCAATTTTAAATATTTCATTTGATTGTGGCTATAATAATATTGCAAGCTTTAATGCAGCGTTTAAAAAAATATGTAATGTTACTCCCAGTGTATATAGGAAAAATCTTAATAGTTAAAAAATCAAATTTATCGTAATATCTTTTAATCTTTTAATAATTATTAGTAAGATTTTTGAAAAATCATATTTTATACTTCAATTAAATTTTAAAAAATGAGTATTGGAGTAATATCATGATAAAAAAAGCAATGGATTGCAAATTAAATGTTAAACCACTAATGGGAATATTAGTACATTCTGATTTTTGGGAAGGCCCTTGTAGAGCTGGGATTAAAGAAGAAATGATGCCAAAAAGAGAGATGGAAATTGCTAAACAGAAATATGAAAAATGTAAAGACGTTTTAAAATATTTAAATCCGGAAATTAACGTACTTGAGCCAATTTTTGTACCATATTATGAAAGTTTTGTTGTTGCTGATGAAATAATTGATGAAATAAGCAAAGATATCTGTAAAACTGATTGTTTATTAATTTTAAATCAAAGAATTCCTAAAATTGAAAGATTTAATAAACCAGTTATTTCATTCACCCATGCAGTTAGTGGAGCAGATACCTGTGCTTATTTAAGATCAATTGGAAAAGAAGGTTATTATGCAATTGATATAAAAGAGTTAAATGAGTTGCTTCATACTTTATGGGTAAGAAAAGCTGTAAGCAATACAAGAGCTTTAATTTTAACCGCTGGAGAAATTCCAACTTGGGGGTTATTAAGTAATATCAAAGATTTAGAAAAATTAAGAAATATGTATGGCTTTGAAGTAATAAAAAAACCTTTTACTGATATTTTTCAATTTATGGATAGTATTAGTGATGAAGAAGCAATTGAGTTGAATAATAAATTGTTAACTAATTCAAAAGAAACGAAGGTAAATACTGATTATTTTATTAACGATATAAAATATTATTTAGCAACAAAAAAAATGCTTGAATTTTATGGATGTAATGCTTTTTCAACATCATGTGTTGAATTATGTAAATCTAAAATCCCACAAAATAGAAAATTTGTTCCATGTGTTACTCATTCTTTACTCAAAGATGAAGGTATTCCAAGTGGTTGTGAAGAAGATTTAAATGCTTTACTTGCCATGACTATAATGATGTATAGTGCACAAAGACCAGCTTTTATGGGGAATCCTTTATATGAAAATGATGAAATAGTAACTTTACATCATTCTGTTCCATGTCTTAAAATGAATGGATTCACTCAAAAGGATTTAGAATATAGTATTTATAGTTTTACAGGACAGGGTTTCGGAGGAAAAATTCAAATTGATTTTTCACAAAATACTGAAGAAAAGGTAACAATTTGTAGATTTGATCCAAGTGGAGAAAAATTACTGTTAAAAACTGGAGAAGTATTAAAATCTGAATATACCGAAACATATTGTAGTCCATATTATTATGTAAAAGTAGATGATACTAGGAAATATATTCATAATATTATGGATTTTGGTCATCACCAAGTATTAATTTTTGGGGATTATACTAAGCAATTATATCAAGTAGCTAAATTATTAAATTTTAAAATAGTTCAAGGTTAATATGATATATTTAAATAATGCTGCAACATCATTCCCCAAAGCTCCTAATATAATAAGTTCAATTGAAGAAAGCCTACAGAAAATACCTGTAGGCCAATTTAGATCTTCAGAAAATAGTGAAAGTAATATTATAAAAGAGTGTAAATTTAATTTATCTAAATTTATAAAAAATAAAGATTGTAATAAAATATTTTTTACTTCTGGAGCAACAGAATCCTTTAATCTTATTGTAAATGGTTTAGAATTAAACAATAGTCATGTTATTGTTAGTGCTACAGAACATAATTCACTTTTGCGACCTCTTTTTAATTCAAAAGATAATATAGAAATTAGTGTTATTCCTTGCAATAATGTGGGCTATATAAATCCTTTAGACATAGTAGGTATGATTAAAGACAATACAAAAGCTATTTTTATTAATCATATTTCAAATGTTACAGGAGTAATTCAAGATGTAAGTAAAATCGGAGAAATAGCTAAAAAAAATAATTTGATATATGTAGTTGATGGATCTCAATCGTGTGGGTGTCTTGATATAGATATTGAAAAAACTTATGCGGATATTTTTGTATTTACTTCACATAAAGCTCTTTTATCTATTTCGGGCTTAGGTGGGTTTTATTTAAAGGATAATAATTTACTTGCTCTTAGTAAATATGGAGGGACAGGAAAGGATTCTTCATCATTAATATTAGAAAAATATAGTGGTGAATTTGAAGTTGGAACACAGAATATTGTTGCAATAACAGCACTAAAGCATAGTTGTGATTACTTATTAAATATACAATTGTCAACCGTTTATGATAATCTTAGAAATATGTATCAATATTTATTGAACCAATTATTTTTAGTAAAGAATATAAAATTATATTATGATTATAATTTTGAGTTTTGCTCAATAATAAGTTTTAATATTGTTGGAATAAAAGCATCAGAAGTTGCATATATTTTAACTAATTCTTACGATATTATTTTGAGGGTAGGCCTTCATTGTGCTCCTTTAATTCATAAATATATTAATACTGAAAATGATGGGACACTTAGGGTGAGTATTTCCTATTTTACACAATATACAGATATCGATGAATTTGTTAGAGCATTAAATGATATAGTTAATAGCTATGTAAATGAGGAATATGAATATTATTAAGGTAGAAAAATCATTTGAATTATGTGCTGAATCGGGATGGTATGGATATGATATTTATTTTGATGAAAAAATTGATAAAAAACTTATTTTATCTTTAAATTCTTTTGGGCATTTATTATATTTGTCAAAATTAAAAGTCCCTTTTTTTAAAGTTGAAACTTCGCAATATATTATAAAAGGAACAGAAGGAAAAAATAATTTAAGAATAGGAATATTTAATAATAATCAAAAATATTTAAATTATATCATTGAAAATATTTTGAATAATTTATAATCATTTAATTATTTTATTATAAGCCAAAGCTATTTCGCTTGCCAAATAAAAAGAACCACATACTAATATACAACCATCTTTTGGAG
>RZYO01000060.1 GCA_009930325.1 Spirochaetia bacterium
AAGTTCAATCGATGTCTTCTGTCTTTGATTATGTGACAATAGAGAAAAAAGAAACTAGATTAAAAGTTAGTCCAATATCTTCACACAAAATAGGGGAGAGGTGGAGTGATGAAGAGGTTGAAACATTAAAGCAAAAAATAGCAAATGATCCAACTGCAACAGGTTATTTAGTAAGTCAAAATTTAGATTCTATATTATTTCTAATTAGTATCTCTGATTTAAATGAAAGTGAAATTTATGAATTACTAAAATACTTTGAACCTCTTAATCAATTTGATTCAAATTATGCAATTACAGGGGCTTTACCAATTAATTATAGAGTAATGTATTATTTAACGCATGATTTATCAATTTTATTAATATTATGTTTTGTTATTATATTATTTATATTTTATTTGTCATTTAGAGCAAAAAGATCTATGATTTTACCATTCTTTTTATCCATATTAGCAATTATATGGACATTTGGTACTATGTCATTATTAGATATTCCTATTACTATTGTAAATATAATAACCCCATGTATGGTTCTTGTTTTAGGGAGCTCTTATTCAGTCCATATTGTAAGTGAATACTATTCTAAGTTTAATAGTGGTGTACGAGAGAATTTAGCTCCTATTGCAGCAAGTAGTATATATAGAACTATTATTTTAGCTGGTTTAACTACTATCGCAGGGTTTGTTAGTTTATTAGTATCTAAAGTTGATAGTTTAAAAGAGTTTGGATTAGTTGTATCGATAGGTATAGTATATTGTATCATTATATCATTAACATTAATTCCAATAATATTATCTATATTAAAGGATCCAAAAGAGAAACAATCTAAAGTTGTTAGAAGTGGCTTATTAACAAAAATTATATATAAATTATCGAATTTAGTTATAAATAGATGGTTTATTTTTATAATACTTTATATTTTAATCGTCTTTGGCTTTTTTTTCTTTAAAGATAAAGTAAAAATAGATACAAATTATATGGCCTATTTCCCATCAACAGATAGAATTGTAAAAGATACAAAAGATATTTCTCTCGCCTTTGGAGGTGATGTTCCTTATCAAATCAGTATAAAAGCTCCAGAAAATAGTGAAAAATATTTTTTGCAACCTGAAAATTTAGAAAAAGTTTATGACTTTGAATCTACAATAATTCAAAGTCCAGATGTATTACAAAATATTTCTTTTTCTTCATATGTTGCATATTTAAATAAGTTATATATGGGAGATGCATCTATTCCAGAAAGCGCAGCTCTTCTAAATTTATTTAGTAAATTAATGATTATATTAAAAAGTAATAATGCTGGTTTATTAAGCAGAACAATAAGTGATGACTCAAATACTATAATAATATTTTTACAATGTTATGATAGTATAAATAATGATATAACAACAATATCAAGTAGTAAAAGACTAGAAGAGATTATGGTAAAATCTATTCCACTTTTACCTAATGGGTGTACTGTTGAATTTGGTGGTGCAAATTCAGCAGCACTTAGATTCAGTAATCAATTAATGGATGATCAACTTAATTCTCAATTATTAGCTTATATTCTTGTTTTCATTATTGCTGCTCTAGCCTTTAACTCTTTTTATAGAGGAATTTTAACATTGATTCCAGTTTCTGTTGGTGTTATGGCTAATTATATTTTTATGTATTTTTTAAATATTCCATTTGACATGGTAACTGTTAGTTTTGCTAGTGTTGCTATAGGAGCTGGGGTAGATGATGCTATTCATTTCTTATTAAAGTATAGTACTTTAATAAAAAAATCTAATCATAGTGATTATAAAAAGGCTCTTAGTAGAACTATACAAGAAACCGGAAGACCAATAGTTTTAACTACAATATCTATAGTATTTGGTATGCTTATGTTAACTTTTGGTAGTTATATGCCAATTAAGTATTTTGGTATATTAATGAGTGTTGCTTTGATGAATTCTATGCTTGCAACAATAATAATATTGCCATCTTTTATTATATTAGTAGAAAAAATTAAGAAAACATCAGTTAAGAGAGTTTTTAAGAATTGTTAAATAATATTGTACTTAAATTGAAATGTTAAGTCCAAAAGTTAATTGGAAATCTTTACCATTAGAACCCATGTGGTCATAGTTATATAATTTTACATAATCTAATTGTTCAAATATTGAGATATTATTGGCGATTTCTAAATCTGAATAAATACCAAAGACTTCTGTAATACTTAATCCAGATAGAGTTTCATCATTGTTTATTAATGATAAAAAGCCTGGATCATCAACATTTCCTCCAACAGGAGACCATAAAGTATCTATTGAGTTGACCCCATGAAGCATAACAAAATAGTTTGTTTCAAGTGTAAATTTATTATTCAAGAATTTAAATTTATTGCTATGATTAAAAAATAAAGCATCTCCACCATATTTGTATCCTAAAAAGTCTTTATTTTAAGTGATACCACTATATGTTGAAGTATTACTAAATTCTCTAAGAGCGACTATGAAATTAATACCATAACCATCTTGCATAGTGTCAGAACTAATAGAAGATTTACCGTCATTTCTTAAATATAAATATGGTGTTGTATAAACAAATTCTATATTTGATAACAATGAGAATAATTTATCTGAATAGAAATGCTTTGCTCCAAGCATGATACCAAATGAATTTGGAGAGTAAATACTTGATGTTTCTAACGAGGGAACTACTAAATCATCAATAACTATTTGTGAATAAATATTAGTTGAAGAGTTAATAGTATAATCTAAATCTAAAGAAATGATAGAGTTACAATTTGCTTTGTAGAATAGACTATGATAGGAAAGCATAGGATTGAAAGCATTAGCATCTATTGATGAATCTTCACTTGCATACATTAGGCCTTCTGCAAAAGACCATCCTAATCTATTATTAAAAGATCTGCCTTCAAATTTATGTACTACAAACATAGAAAAACCAACTATTGGGTCTAGCTGGGTAGTATTTAAATTAAATCCATCTGTTTTTATATAATTTAGTTGATGTGGGAAGAAAGATGCTAAATATGTATATTTATATTTATCTCCAAACATAGTAAATTTAGTGAAATCTTGATATTTTAAATTATCACTTAATAATAAATTCCCAGAAAGTCCAGCTCCCCAATTAAGTTTATCTCGTCCTATTTGTATATTCCAATTAGTACCACCAAAAGAAGCAAAGGCTCTTTGTGAAATAATTGAATTTGTATCTCTATTAAAATCTAAGTCAATGTAACCAGGAATGTTTGTTTGGTAAATTGAAGAGCCAAAAGGTATATCATTTAGTCTTGCTACTCCAAAAGAAATAGAACTTAGTGCATATGCAAAATCACCACCCAAGAATTCTAAATTAAAATTAAATAAATTCTCTTGATTTGTCCATCCTCTGAACCAAGAATCTCTTTCAATAAAATCAGTTGTATTTGTATGCGAATATCCTTCAAAATTTAATTCAGCACCAATAAAAAAATCAACATTTTCTTTTACATCTTTGCTATAAAATAAAATTTTCTTATTTACATAATCATAATTTTTTTTACTATAATCATCTAACGAGTTATAATCAATTTGTTTTAGTATATTTTTTAGCTCAGCTACAGAGTATGGAGCGCTCATAGAAGGTAGAGCGAAATTCGATTTAATATATAAATGTGAAAGAATATTGATTATTTCTTTACTATTATCCACCGATACTATGTATTGATAGTTTTCAATAGCAAATATATTATTATTGAATAATGTTAAAATAAAAAGGAATAAAAGAATGATTTTATATTTTTTCAATTTAATGCTCGTTTTAAGTTATTTTCATTATTAAATTAGCATTAAACTTAGGATAAATCAATGTTTATAGTTTAAGTTTAAATAGAATAAAGAATTTAAAGAAAAAAAGACAAATGATATTTATCAATTGTCTTTTTTACCGGCGATCGGACTTGAACCGATACGGAGTCACCCCCCAATAGATTTTGAGTCTATCGTGTCTACCAATTTCACCACGCCGGCACGCAAGATGAAATTTAACATAAGAAATAATTTTATTCAATATAAAACTAAAAAATATATAGAGTATAAAAGATTTTTTATTTATGCTCTTCTTCCCATTTTAAATCTTCTTCAGTTAATTCGGTATTTGGCAATTCTTCATCAACTATAGAAATATCTTCTATCTCTTCAGTTTTTTCTTTCTTGTTTTCAATTATAGGTTCTTTTTCAAAAGGTTTTGCTAATATTTTTTTTTCTTCAGCTTCACTTAATTTTTGATAAGTTTTTCCCTTTGCAACAGCTTCTACACTATTATTTATTGAAGCTACTATAATAGAGTTATCTTCTGCTTTTAAATCTTCGATTATTTTATTTAATATATCTTGCTTAAAGAATATTGTATTCGTCCAAGTTTTATTAACTGCTTCATTTAAACATTCTAAAGCTTTTTCTACATTATTATAGTGTAAGAAAACTTGAGCAGCATGCACATAAGGATCAGGGAAACGAGGTTTTCGATCAAGTATATCTAAATATATGGTATAAGCTTCATCCCATTTATTGTTTAATATACAATACCATCCATGATTATCTGCAATTCCACTACTTGTTTTTTCTTCTTCTTTAGTATCTTTGATTAAAGCTTTTGCTTTTTTTAAATCATTTTGATATAAAACATAAGTTCCAAGGTTAATCATTAAATTTTTATCACAATAGCCCTCATTTCTAACTGATTCTAATATTTCTATTGCTTCATCAATTTGGCCATTTAATTGAAAAACCATACTTTTTTGAATTTTTGCAAGTTTAATTAATTTTTTATCTTTTGATTTATTTATTACAGAATCTAAAATTTCACCACCAAAATTATAATCATTTTTTTGAATTAAAATACTTGCCATTGTTAGTTTGTATTTATCAATTAAATTAGCATCAAATGCTTTTCTATAATATTGCCAAGTTTTTTCCTTGTTTTCTTTCTTTTTATTCATGTAATTTCTATTTGCAATAATAAAATAGTACATTGATCTATTAACATAAAGAATTGTGAAAGAAATTAAAATAATTAAAATTGCTTTTATGTATCCTGGAATTGGAAGAAAACCAAGTGCAATACAAATTAAAAAAGCAGTAAAAAAACCATATTTACTTTTCATAAATGACTCCTAAGAGAGATATAATAATGAACTTTCATTCATTATTTATTATAATAACTAAAATAAACAAAAAAAACAAATGTTAAAAAAATAATCAGTTGTTACTTTTATTTATTCTTTATATAATAAATAGGTATATAAGTTAAGGATTAAAAAATGCAAGAAAACAAAGTTAAAAATGAAGATATATTATTACATTGTTGTTGTGCTCCATGTAGTACTACTTGCATTGAAGAATTGATTGATGATGGTTATAATATCATTTTATGGTTTTCAAATGATAATATTTATCCTAAAGAGGAAAATGAAAAAAGATTTGCTGAATTAATTAAATTAGCTCGATTTCATAATCTTAAAGTTATTAGAAATAGTTATGATCATGATAAATGGCTTGCGGCTGTAAGTGGTTTAGAAAATGAAAAAGAGGGTGGAGAGAGATGTAGTATTTGTTTTGATTATAATCTAAATATTACACATAAAAAAGCACTTGAACTAGGTATAAAATATTTTACAACAACTTTAACAGTAAGTAGATATAAGAATAGTTTAAAAATTTTTGAAGTTGGGAATAAATATTCTGGATTTGTTGAAAAAAACTTTAAAAAGAAAAATGGATATGCAAGAAGTATTAAGTTAAGTAAGGATTTAAATCTTTATAGACAGAAATATTGTGGTTGTGAATTTTCACTTAGAGATGCTTTACTTTTTGAGAAGCAAAGAGCTGAAAAATCAAAAAATATATAATTTGTAAAAAAAATAAAAAAATGTTAGAATATATAAAAGTATTGCCCTTAGAATTGGGTGATAAATTACTTTAAGGAGACTTTTAAATGGATAAAAATACTTTTTTCCAAATACTACCTGAATTTCAAAAAGAAGGTCCAGTTAATGTTGTTAAATTAGCACAAAAAATGAATTTAGGAATTTATTGCTCTCCCATGTTAAACCCTGCTATTACTGGGAAATTGATTCGTGTAAAAAGTGATGAGTCAAAAAAGTTTGACAAAGGTGCTGGTTGGTATCTATTAATGAATAGAGATCGCCCTGCAGGAGTGGTTAAAGAGAGTATTGCATATTTAATTGCAAAATATGTTTTAACTGATTTAAATGATATTAATCTTTTATCAGATAGCGTAAGGTTTAGAACAAAAGCTATTTTTACTGATCCTTTAGAATCTGAAATCAATAAATTAGCCCTAGAAATAATCCTTCCAGAAGCTTTAATTATTAAAGAAATTGAAAACGGTTCTTACATTCATGAGCTTCCAAATATCTTTAAGGTAGACCCAAGTACATTATCTGCAAAATTTGGTTATACAGTTTATCCAATTGATTTCTGGGTAAATGCAAGTAAAGAGCAAGAAATATAATATAATTTTATATAATAATTTATATTTATTTGTGACTGCATTGTGTTTTATTAATTCATGCAGTCATTAAATTTATTGGATAAATAACGTGAAAAAATTACTTAAAATAATAACTAGTAGATTATTTCTTTCAGCCATATTAGTTTTGGCCCAAATTTCTATTATAATTTTATTTTTTTCACGAGTTATAAATAATACTTTTTGGTCTCAAATTTTTATAATTATTTCATTTGTTTTTGGTATATGGATTATATTTAATAAGCATGAACCAGAATATGCTATTGGTTGGTTACTAATAACTATGATTTTCCCTGTTTATGGTGTTTTATTATATATAATGTTTGGTAAGAAAACTCTTACTTATATTGGAAGAAAAAGATTATCTAAATTTGTTAGAAGTTTTAATAATGCAAGATCCTTTAATAAGAATAGAGAAAAAATAAATGAAAAATTAGCAAATTATGATTCAGATTTATCAAGACAATCTCAATATATTTCTAAAGCTGCTTTTAGTTCAGCTTGGCAAAATACTGAAGCAAAATATTATCCATTAGGTGATTTGTTTTTCCCTGATTTTATTTCTGAATTAGAAAAGGCAGAAAAATTTATTTTTATTGAATTTTTTATTATATCATTAGGTGAAATGTGGTCTCAGGTTCTAGATGTATTAAAAAGAAAACTTGATCAAGGTGTTGATGTAAGAATTTTATATGATGATTTTGGTTGCATTGGCGGACTTCCAGGCAATTATGCAAAACAGTTAACACAAATGGGGTTTAAAGCTAGAGCTTTTAATCCAGTAAAACCTCATATCAATAGTAGAATGAATTATAGAGATCATAGAAAAATATGTGTTATTGATGGAAATGTTGCTTTTACTGGTGGTGTAAACTTAGCTGATGAATATATTAATAGAGATATTCGATTTGGGCATTGGAAAGATAATGCAGTAAAAATTTGGGGGCTTGCTGTTTGGGATTTTACTATCCTTTTTTTATCTATGTGGGATTTATCAAACGGTATGGAAGAAGATTTAACTTTATATCAACCTACATTAGAAGCAAAAAATGATGGTTTTGTTCAACCTTTTGGAGACAATCCTTTAGATGAAGTTGCCATGTCAGAAACTGCTTATTTACAAATAATTAACATGGCAAAAGATTATGTTTGGATTACAACTCCATATTTAGTTATTACTAGAAGTATGATTAATTCTTTATGTATTGCTTCCCAAAGCGGAGTTGATGTAAGATTAGTTGTTCCAAAAATTCCAGATAAAAAATATGTTCACGAAGTATCCCTCTCTTTTTATCTTGAATTAATAAAAGCTGGTGTTAAAATATTTGAGTATTCTCCAGGCTTTATTCATTCAAAAATGTTTTTAAGTGATGATAAAGTTTCAATTATTGGAACTGTTAATATGGATTATAGATCATTTTATTTACACTTTGAATGTGGTGTAGCATTCTTTGGCTCTTCTGTTTTAGATGATGTGAAAAAGGATATGGAAAACTTATTTATAGTTAGTGATGAAATAAATTACAATGATGTGATATCTGTAAATATCATTAGACGTTTTTATAGATTGATTTTAAGACTTTTTGCACCAATATTGTAATAATAATTATGGAGATTAAATATATGAGTGATTATGATGATTTAATAAAAATATTTTGTGAAACAAAAGATCCAAAGATGATGGAAAAATTATTTAATGAAATGTTTACTGATAAAGAACAGCAAGATTTTTTACTTCGATGGGATTTACTTAAAGATCTATATCAAGGCATTCCACAACGAGAAATTGCATCTAAACATAAAATAAGTTTATGTAAAATAACTAGAGGTTCAAAAATATTAAAAAATAAAGATTCTTATGTTAGAACGTTGCTATCTAAAAGATATGACGATCATATACATGTTTAATATTTTTTACACAAAAACTTTAAAATTAATTAATATTTATTTGATAGACAATTGATACATAATTTGTTAGTATAGCAAAGTCACATATGACAATCTTTAATAAATTTAAGGATATTATATAATTATTAATTAGAGGGAAAATGAAAGTTTCATTTATACATGTTGATGCAGGGAAAGGTCATTATGTTCCAGCTAAGGCTTTGTATGATCATTATTTAGAAATGGGTAATGAGGCAACGTTAGAAAATTTATTTCTTATGTTGAATGCAAAAACTTGGAATAAATTGATTAAAAATTGGTGGAGAGCCAATTTACATCATCCAAAGGCAGAAAGATTTTTAGATGAAAGATTAGATAATCCTTTTATTGAAAATAGAATCAAATTTTTTGCAGAAAACATGGATATATATGTTGAACGATTTATTCAATGGTATAATAGAGAAAAACCTGATTATATTATTTGCACAAATTTTTTAGCTAATCCCATTTTAACAACAATTATTAGCCGATCAAAAATTGATATTCCTTTATTTGTTTATGTCGCAGATGTTTTTGATAATCCTAAAATTGGGACATCTAATGAAGTTGATAAATTTTTTGTTGCATCACAACTTGGTAAAGAAAATTGTATAAAAAATGGAATTGATTCTGATAGAGTTGTGGTTACTCCCTTTCCATTAAAACATGAAGTAATGAAATATGGAAATATTACTCAAAGAGAAGCTCGTGTAGAACTAGGATTAAAACAAGATAAATTTACAATTATTCTTAATTTTGGTGGAGAAGGTATTGGTAATGTTAAGCTCATTGAAGAAATGAGAAAACAGAAACTAGATTGGCAAATATTAGTTTTAGGTAATCTTTCAAAAACTACAACTTTAAGATATAAAGAATTAAGGTTAAAATATCCTAAATTAGATTTGATAACTCCTGGTTTTGTCGATAATATTGGATTATATATTAAAGCATGTGATGTTCAGCTTGGTAAAACTGGGGCTAATTCCCTTTTAGAATCTTTATATTTAAAAACACCTTTCTTAATGAGTGAATTACTTTATACTTCACGAGCATTTATTGACTTTATGAAAATTAAGAAAATAGGGTGGGCTGAAAATGATATTAAAAAGCAAATTGAAATATTAAAAAAATATGCCACTGATCCTGAATTTAGAAAACCTGTTATAGAAGATTTGAATTCATTGCCTATTGAATTTGGGTGCATACCTTTACTTGAAATTGCAGATAATGAGTATAAAAAATATAGAGAGAAAAAAAATAAATAGAATAAAAAAATCCTTCATTTTATTGAAGGATTTTTTATAAGCTTATCTTCTTTTTCTGTTTTTATTGTATTTCCCGTGGGATTTACTTTTTCTTGAATCAGAAGAGGGTTTTGATTCCCAAGAATCATCGCCTCTTGAATCTCTTCCATAAGGTTGGAAGTCATCACTAGAACTTCTTCTTGGTGCTCTAGATTCACTTCTTCTTGTTGAAGGACGTTTGTTTCTTGTTAGGTTTTTACCATTAGGATTATCAGGTTTTGCTCTAGAAACTAAAGGTTTACTTCCTGAGCTTGATTTATTAATAATTCTAATAATATCTTCAGCTACTTCAAAAGGAGCTGATACGAATGAAAATTCATCTCTAACTGTAACGTCTTGAATATCAGAATCATTAGCTTTTACTTGTGATGTTAAATATGAAACTAATTCTCTTTTCCCAAGTCCATCTTTTCTACCACGTGCTATAAATAATCTAACAAATCCATCGTCTTGACTAAATCTAGATGGTAAATCACGGTTTCTAGAATTTCTAGAAGTTGATAAATCCTTGTATTTGCTTTCATCTAATGCATCTTTGTAAAAATGAGTTAAGACAGAAGCAAGAACTAATTCACTATCATAAGATTCTAATAATTTTCTAGCAATTGGAATAAATTGTTCATTTTCAACATTATTTGTTAAAAGTGATAATAATTCACTCTCAATTCTTTCTCTTCTTATTGAAATAATATCTTTAGCATCTGGAACTGTAGCTTTTCTAATATCAGTTTTTGAAGCTCTTTGAATGAAGTTAAATTTTCTAAATTCAGAAGGAGTGATAAATGTTATTGCAGTACCCATCTTCCCAGCTCTACCAGTTCTTCCTATACGGTGTATATAAGCCTCAGGAGCTTGTGGAATTGAATAGTTGATAACATGAGTTAAATCATTAATATCGATTCCTCTAGCAGCAACGTCAGTAGCTACAATAATACTAATATTTCTACTCTTCATTTTGTTTAGGATTAATTCTCTTTGTTTTTGAGATAAATCACCATGAAGTGCTTCAGCATCATAGCCTCTTTCTTGAAGTTTTCTTCCGATATCATCACATTGAACTTTAGTTCGACAAAAGATAATACCATAAAAAGCTTCTTCCATATCAATAATTCTACAAAGAGCTTCCAACTTATCACTTTCTCTAACTTCAAAATATACTTGATCAGTCAAATTTCTTGTTAATGCTGTTTGTTCAACTTTAACAATAGTTGGATGATCCATGAATCTTGAAGCCAAGTTTAGAATTGGTTTTGGCATTGTAGCAGAGAAACAAAGCATTCTTTTTTCATTTGGAGTTAAGGATAAAATATTTTCAATGTCTTCAATGAATCCCATATCTAACATTTCATCAGCTTCATCTAAAACCGCAAATTTAAGTTGATTTAATTTTAAGGAACCTCTTTTTAGGTGGTCTTGGATTCTCCCTGGAGTACCAACAACAACTTGAACACCGCGTTTTAGTTTTCTTAATTGATTATCCATGGAGGCTCCTCCATAGATTGATGCAACTTCAATTCTCTTTGTACCTCTTAGTGAGGTAATTTCATCAGCAACTTGAATAGCAAGTTCTCTTGTTGGTGTAAGTATTAGTGCTTGCACCGCTCTAATTGAAGGATCAACAATTTCTAAAATCGGAAGACCGAAGGCAGCTGTCTTACCGGTTCCGGTTTGAGCTTGACCTATAACATCGACTTGGTCTTTTAAAAGAAGAGGAATACATTCTTCTTGTATTTTTGTTGGTTCTTCAAAGCCTTTTTCACTTAAGGCTCGTAAGGTCTCATCGCTTAGACCTAATTTCTTAAAATTAGTTAAATCTGGCATGTAACTCCTATATTTATATTTTTGATTTAAATAATAACTTGAATTAGTAATTATTTATTGAATAAAATTTTACGTCCGTCATTAATAAAGCATAAAACCTAACTAATTACAACTATTTTTTACCAATTATTTATTACTTTCTCTGCAAACCCTAAATGTTTGTCTAATACTATGATATCATTATTATCTAAAACAAGTTTTCCATTGAACTCACCAAAGACTTGGTGCTGTTCACTTTTTATAATTCCATAATTAAATTTTCCTTCTCTATCAACTTGAGGTGTGAAAATTAAATTAAGCCTTCCTTCATTATCCTTGAATTTCCAATCTTTGTTAAGGTACTTATCGGGAATTTCAAAAGAAACTTTATCTAATTTATGAATAATATTGTTGTAAAAGATAACATTTTCACTTGCTTTAGATCTATCACTAAATCCATAACCTAAATTGAATCCAACTGGAATATAATTAATATGGGTTGATAAACTAGCCCAATACCAAGTATTTTTATAAGTCCATCTTCCTCTTCCCCAATCTAGAGTTCCAAAAGTATTGTTAGAATCTACATTTTCAATTTCATAACCTCTTTTAATTGTTCCAGAAACTGGCATACAATTAATTTTTTCATTTAAATAAAATGCTTTTCTATTGTTTTCCCAACTTGTAGCAATATTCATTGATTCTATATCTTCTTTCTGTGTTAACTCTATATCAACATCTAATCCTATACTATTATCAGGTAATACAAGCTCTGGAGAGCTAAATAGTAATCTTCTAACATTTCCCTTTTTTACAAAGCAAGCTCTAAGGTTATCAAAACTTTTTGAAACATAGCTATCTTCAGTAGAGTTAGGAGAAAGTTTTATTCTTTTAAATGGTAATAATACAACTTTATCTATTTGACTATATTTTTGAAGTTTATAATCAATATAGGCAATTGAAACTAAAGTTGAATAACCTAAATCACTAACTGTTGCTGAAATAGTATATTTTTCTTTTTGATTAGTAATGGCATAATAATCCCATTCTTTTATGCGGAATTTGTTTGCTTTTATATCATTTCTTACATAATTAAAATAAGGTTTCCGAGCCCAACCTTCATTATAAAGAGTACCTTTTTTAGTTAACAATTTTGTTGGTTCAATTATTTCATTTTGCATAATATCTTCCTCTAATAACCATTGTACAATGAAAATGGGTTTTTTTAAACAAAAAAAGGGATTGAATTAATTCAATCCCAAGTTAACATATTCTTATAAGATGGTATATATTTTTAAAATACTAGTTTGATGAGCCTAATATCTTTTGAATAAATACTGTCATAAAATTATTTTCTAATTTGTCAGAAGCCATTATAGCATATTGTAAATCTGCTGGATTTTGTTGAGCTGCGTAATAAGGATAAACACTTCTTAGATATTCACCCATACCAGAATCAGTAGATTCAGAAGCAACATTTACAACAATATATGAAGAATTAGCTTTAATTGGAGCTATAGTTTTGCCAACTTCTGAATTAAAGAGTTGTTTCATAACATTTTCATCAGTTGCTGCAGTTGCTAAAACGCCTTTAGTATCACTATAACTAAATGAACTCATGTATTGACTATCTCCAATATTTTTAGCTGTTGCACTAACAGCATTTACTTCAAGATTGTTTTCTGTTGCAGCTGAATTAAAATCATCATTAGCAGAAGCTACAAAACTATTTGCTTTCTCTAATAAATAACTATCTAAGATGCTTTCATCATTTCCAGCTATATAAGCTCTAATCATGTTAATTGTATCATCATTAGTATAATCAGCAGCTTGTGGAGTTGCATTGAGTTTATAAATTGCCCAACCACTTGCAGATTCTAGAGGACCAATAACACTATCTTTGTTCTCATCGAGAATTTGAGTTGCTTCTTGTGGGTCTTTAAAGTTGTTTTTAACTGCATAGAAAGGAACTACTCCAATTTCTCCACCATTTTCAGCGTAACTGTCTTTGCTACTTGCTTTTGCAATTTCAGCAAAGTCAGAACCACTATTTAATTGAGCCATTAAATTATCAGCATCTTCTTTTGTTTCGACTGTAATAATAGATAAATCAATGCTATAGAATAGTTGAGGGTTAGTTAAACCATATTGAGCAGCTAATTCTTTTGGATACAGAGAAGCATCAAATACAACATAATCAAAACTTCTTGTATTATCAGCCATAGTTAAAACATAATCTGTTTCACCATCACTTGTTAGAGCTGAAGAAACATCAGTTAATACAGTGTTGTATGGAAGAGTTCTTGTTATTGTACTTCTAATTGAAGCTTTCTTTTCAGTTGAAGTTTCTTCATATGTTTTTTTACTGAATTTGCCATCTACATTATAATATCCACTATTTATTATTGCATCGTTAATAGTGTTTTCAGTTGATAAAATACCAACTTCATCAGCCATTTGAGTTACTGCAACATAATAAACTGTGCTATCAAAGGCACTTTTCCAAATATTGTAAAGAGCTAAATCACTATTTGCTGTTGATCCTGAGTATTGAGAACCATACTTTTGATATTGATCATAAAAGTAAGTATTTTGTGCATATACGATATCTTCACCATTGTAAGAGCCAAATTTTAACTCTTGAGAAATAGATCTACCTACAATTGCTTGAATAGCAGGTGCAGCAATGAATGAAACAGCAATTAGAATCAGAACTGTCATTCCGAAAATCCAACCAGCACTAACCTTTTTTTTCTTGTGTGAATCAATCTTCACACTGTTTTGTGAACTTTTTTCAGTTCCTTTATTGTCATCTGAAGGCATGTATAAACCTCTCCTACGAAATTATTATCCTAAAGTATGCGGATATATCTTTTGAAAAATACCATTTACGGCAATTACTGTCAATGAATTAATTATTAAATCAATACTTGAGTTTTATTTTTTTAAACTTGTACATAGAAATAAGACACTTTTTTTTATTGTTTGATGTTAAATTGTGTGTTAATTTAAAATCCAAAAGTATAATCCCTATAAATCTAAATTCTGAAAAATAACCTAGTTCATGATAAAAAAAAACCATTATTATACTCATTGTATAAAGGATCTGTGTTATTTAATTTTCCCCATCTATAATCACTATAATAATAGAATTGAATAAAAGGGGAGCAATCTTTAGCCATGAATTGTGGACCATATAAAACTATTGAAAATTTATTAAAAATATTATTATGTAAATTGTTTTAAGAGAGTTTTTATTCAAAAATAAATGGGCTTCTTACATTTGTAGTATATTTATTCTAATTGCTATGACCTAATAAATAAGCTTCTAAACTAATTCTCCCTTCATATGTAAAATATCTTCCAAGGCACAATGAATTTATGTTATTATATGGACGTCCCATGAGTTTTCTCCTTTTGTTTTGGTGTTGTTACTTATAATCATAATAGAGAATTCATGGGCTTTGTATTTTTTTTGACTTTTTAGGTGTGTCATTACAAATTACTGGCGGTCATAAAATTAAAAATGCGATTTATTATTTGACACTTATCCCAATTCTTAATAGTATTTAATATAGAATTCGGATAGTAGCGCAGAGGCTAGCGCACTTGCTTCGGGAGCAAGATGTCGGAGGTTCAAGTCCTCTCTATCCGAATATTTTGGGAGTTAAAAGTATGAGAATTGTTCAATTATCAGTAGGTCCAAAAAAAGTGCCTCTTACCGGTTATATTCATGACTACAATGAAGATAATATGCTTAAAAATATAAGAAGTGCTATGATTGTTTGCCCTGGTGGTGGTTATGAAAAAGTCTCAGATAGAGAAAAAGACCCCGTAGCTTTATATTATTTTGCGCAAGGGTTTAATACTTTTATTTTGGACTATTCAATTAAGGAAAATGCTGCTGATTTAAATCCTTTATTAGAGTTGAGCGATGCCTTTGTGCAAATAAGAAATAAATCGAGTGTATTTTGTGTAAATCCCACTGAAATTGCTGTAATTGGCTTTTCAGCAGGTGCTCATTTAGCTGCTTCTCTAGCTACTCTTTATAATCATCCTACTGTTATTGAAAAAACCAATGTTAGTGATGGATATAATTCTCCTGATGCAACTATCTTAGCATACCCAGTAATAAGCATGAAGGAATATGCTCATCAAGGATCAAAAAATTGGGTAACTAAAAACAATAATGAATTAATAAATCTATTAAGTTTAGAAAATCATGTAAACAATAATATGTCTCCTATTTTTATATGGCATACTGAAGATGATGAAACTGTTGATGTTCAAAATAGTATGCTATATGTAAATGCATTAATTAAAAATAAAGTTCCTTGTGAGTTTCACTTGTTTCCAAATGGAGAACATGGTTTATCGATGTGTACTACTGATTGCTATAAAGTTGATGAGCATGTTGGGCAATGGAAGCAACTGAGTCTTAATTGGTTACATAAATACCTTTCTTTTTAATGTTATTTATTTAAAGAATAAAATAATCTAGGATAAAAAAACTAGTTTCCTTTATTTAATTATTGAAGATTTGTAAAAATGATGATATTTTTTTAACATCGTTTTAAAAAGGTGAGAAATTAGTTGAAAAAATACAAAATAATGATGTTTATGGTTTTCTTATTTGTGGTATTTCCTGTATTTGCAAAAGAAAACAAACAAAATATTTTAAATATCACAGAAGAAACTGAATTGATAAATTCAATTTCGCTTTTGTATATTAAATCGAATTATGCTCTTCCTTCGATGAGTTCCCCATATTCAATATCTGAGCTTCAATTGATGTTAAATCAAATTAATTATGAAGAGTTAAATGAAAATGAAAAATTAGAATTTAATTTAGTATCTAAAAAATTAAACTCATATATTAAAGATTTAGATAAAGACGTTGAATTTTATATGGTAAGTGATTTAAATTTTGAATCATATTCACATCTTAATACTACAGAATTTATTGAAAGAGAGTCATTCAATAGAGGTTGGAATAAACAATCAAACTTAATTGATTTTAATTTAAGTATTTATGGTGATTCTTTTTTTTATGGTTTTTGTGATTATTCAATAGGTCTTGCTAGAATAAATGAAAAGCCATTTGGTTCCTCTTATTTTCAGACAAATTTATTAAATTTTTCAAATTCTTATTGGGCAAATGATATAGAAGCAAACATGCCTCAACGAGCTTTTGTTTCTCTTGGTTCTGATTCCTGGAATTTGCAAATAGGCAGAGATAATTTAAATTGGGGAGCATCTAAAATTAGTAATTTATTTATTTCTAATAATTTAAAATATCAAGATATTATAAGATTTACAGTTTTTGGTAATAGATTAAAATATTCTTATATTGCATCTTTTTTCCCTCATCAAATGAATTATATCGAAACTTCAAATATCGACTTAAATACTACCCAATTTGATTCATTACAAGGCTTTTCAATGTTTGTAGCTCATAGAGTTGAAGGAAGAAGTGAAAACAATAGATTTGGATGGGCCTTATCAGAAGGGATAATGTATGCAAGTGAAAATTCTACAATTGATATGAGAGCCTTTAGTCCACTTCTTTCTTATCATAGTATGTTTACAAAAGCAAATTGTAATTCATTATTGTCAGCTGAATTTGATTTTTCTTTTTTTAATTCACTAAATTTTAATATGCAATTAGTAAGTGACGATATTGTTTTTTTACCAACTGAATCCACAAATAAATATTCACCTAATTCTTTAGGTTTGATTTTAGGTTTAAAACATATTAATTACATTGACAATATGCCTTTAACAATTAGTTTTGAAGGATCTTATACTTCTCCTTATTTATATCTACGAGATAATGGGAAGACTGAAGATTCAAATGCTTCTAACCAATCGGGTTATGGAATTAATTTTATCATAGCAACAAGAGAATTTACGAATGTTTCAAGAAATGGAGAGTATTCTGGCATTGTTTTTGATAAACAATTTTTAGGATTTAAATATGGTGGTGATGCATTAATTTTTAATCTAAATAATTCACTTAGGGTAAATTCTAAATTACTTATGGAATTAAATTGTTTATTTATGCTGCATGGAACAAATGATATTAATACCCTTTGGGCTCCTGTTGGAAGTGTTGAATTACCTAGTGATCCAGGTTTATTAACAACTAATAATTATGATAATTCAAAAACAGGTATTAGTTATTCAAGTATTATAGGTCTTTTTGTAAAATATTCAATTAAAAATAATTTACAGATTTTTTTACAGTAGGACTTACGCATCAAATTTATCGAAACAAACACTAATACTGTATCATAGCCTTTTTTAAGTGCTAATTACTTATTATTTAAATATAGTTTAAATTTT
>RZYO01000199.1 GCA_009930325.1 Spirochaetia bacterium
CAGAACAACAATCAATAAATTCAAAGTAAAAAAGATTTGTATTGATGATTTTGCAATTAAAAAACGTCATAAATATGCGACTGTTATGATAGATATAGAAAATCATAAGATAGTTGATATTATTGAATCCAGAAAAGATAGTGATGTTTCAGCATGGATAAAAACTTTTCCCAATTTAGAATTAGTTTCAAGAGATGGTGCATTATGTTATAGGAATGCTATTAATGAAACTAATAAAGATATAGTTCAAGTTACAGATAGATTACACCTTAAATGTAGAGCTCTACATTTAAGGTGTAATGTAGAGAAGTTACAAATGTTGAGAAGTTTAACAAATAGCTATTTCTATTATTTAATTACTATTAACAGCATCAACTTCTCAACATTTTGCTAACTTACTGTTTATGCATTCTAAAGCTATCTAAAAATGTAATAATATCCGGATTTTCTTCCCAGATAGGGTCTTCCATTATCCCAAGAACAGAATTAGCTGATCTTAATGCTTCTTGAATGCTTTTACCATCAGTTTTTGCATAAATTTCCGTAGTGGAAATATGAGAATGACCCAAGAAATCACGAATATCCATTAAATCAATATCATCAGCCTTAAGGTGTATTGCTCTGCTATGCCTTAGCATATGAGGAGAAATATGATCAGGGAAATGACATGAACTATTTTTTTTTGCTAAATTGTAATACTTTTCAAGGATATAAGTGACACCATGTCGGGAAATCTTCTTACCCCACTGATTACGAAAAATTGGCTCCGTTTGCTGGTAATCTTTAAAATTTAGATTCTCGATATAATTTTTGAGCAACAATGTAAGATTTTTACTTAAGTAAATCAATCGAGGTTTGTTCCCTTTTCCAATAACAGATAGAAATGAATATTGCTCAAAATGAACATCACAAACACAAATATTACATAACTCTTGGACGCGCAAACCACCTTCATATAGAGTACAAAAGATTACTTTATCTCTTGAACCTTGTGGCAAAGATGTATCAATTGCATTACTCATAGCTGCAATTTGTTCTTTTGTAAAGTGCTTTGGAATAGATTCAGAATAAACTTTCTTTAGTCTGATATTTAGGATACCTTTAATATTGTTACTTATATCAGGAGCTTCGTTAAGCATAAACTTGCAAAAAGAACTATATGATGGTAACGTACCTTTACAGTGCTAGGTTTACATCCTCTCTCTATTTCAATCCATCTAAGATAATCATTAATCATATCAGGGCTAAGATTGATGATATCAAAATCACTTTCCTTAATGTTTTTATACTCCCTAGCATAAAAAAGGAGAAGTTTGAAAGTATCTCTATAAGAAAGTAATGTATTATCACTAACTCTACCTCTCATATAATTTACAAGAAAGTGTTGAAGAAACCATAAAAAATCATGAATTTTCTTCATTTTTCACCCCCGAATAACTCTTTCGATATTTCATCAATATGTTTCTGCATGGCAGGAATGCATTCAGGACAAAGATGAATATAATATTCTGTCATTTCAGGTGATGAATGGCCTAAATATTTAGATAAATAAATAATAGCTACTTGAACTTTTATTCCTTTTTGGAGAAATAATCTGAGACTTGTAACAGCAAAGGTATGTCGGAAATCATGAATACGTGGTCCTTTTCCTTTTCCAAGATGAGGAATACCTGCGAGGATAAGCACTTTTCTGAAGTGAAAGTAACAATTAGCTACCTCAATATGCTTTGTATTTTTCTTATTACAGAACAGAAATTGTTTAATTCAATTAGGATGAAAAGTCTTAATGAATCCACTTAATTTTTCCATTGTATCATTGGAAAGAGGAAGTATTCTGCTTATGCCGCCTTTCCCATTAATTATTCTAATCGTCTTTGCTTCTATATCAATATCAGCTTTAGTAATACTTAAAGCTTCGCCAATCCTTAGTCCGCATCCATAAAGTAAAATAAAAAGCATAGGGAACATTTTTGCTACTTGATTATTAGGCATTAGCTCAACTGCTTTCAGAAGAGCTTCTTTAAAATTTTTAATCTCAACTAACGAATAGATATGAGGGATATAATGTCCAGACATTGATGTATTATGAATATGATTCTCATAATATGCATGAACTCCATTATTATTTAATTACTTACAGAAATCATTAATATTGTGTATATATGAATATTTAGTGGTAGAATTTACATTAAGACAAATTTCAGCAATCCATTCCGTGTATAAGTTTTTTGTTACTTCATGGAGTGTGATATTCTTATTATAACAAAATCTATCGAATCTAACTAACTGAAACTCTATTGAATTGCCTTTATACCCACAAGAAGCCTTATATCCTATACAATCATCTTTAAAGATGCTGTAAAAATAATGAGAGATATGCAAAAAACCACCATTCATAACCAGCCTCCTCTTTATTAATCATGGATGTAACATCAAGAGCACATTCACGAAGATGTTCAATATCAATTTTTGTATACATAGCAGTAGTAGTTGTATTTGAATGGCCCAAAATTTTTGAAATAATAGGTAATTCAATATTTTCTTTTAAAAGCATTGTTGCAAAAGAATGTCTTAAAGCATGACATCCTGTGGACTGATATTTATCAATTTTGATTCCACATAATTCTATCTGGCGAGAAAGATGTTTGGTGTAAGTAGATGTTTTCATTTTTATAAAATTTGAACTGCTATTTTCTTTTTGAAGAAAAATGAAAGGCTTATTGCTTTTGGGTCTGCCATTTGCAATATAGTCTATAATAGCATTACCTACAGATGGTTGAATCTTTATTATTGATTTTTTTTTACTTTTTTCATGTGTAATAACAAGAGATGATTCTCTCCAATCAATATCTTCAAATTCCATATTGCAAATTTCGCCACTTCTCATTCCAGTAGTTATTGAGAGCAAGACCATTGCATATAATCTTTTTCCACATGGATTTGCTCTATCTATACTAGAAAGAATAACTTTTAATATTTCAGGAGTGAAAATTTCTATCAAATTCGCATTTTTTATAGGAGTTTTTACCCTTGGCCAATTAAGTAGAATAATTGGTGATATTCTTTCCATTTTTATTAAATATTTTATAAAATTCTTAACCCTTCCCATATTCGTGTAAATTGACGATGGTGCTTGACGATGTGATATATATAGCAAATAATCTTCTATTTCATTTATTGTAATCTTTGAAATATCATGAATTTGTTTATTTTCAAGACATTCCATAAAATTCTTAATAGCCGAGTATTTAGCAGTTACAGTAACAGATGCAAGAAGTTGGATAGTGTGGCAATTTTCGATGTACTCATCGAGAATAGACGAATAATAAGTAGATAGCTGATTATTTGAATTATAATTCTTTTTAATAACAGACCCTGTTAATAAAAACTCTTTAAGCAGTTGAATTGCTCGTTGAGATGACAATATTTCTTCGCAGTGAGGATTTCTATCTTCTATTTCTTGATAGTTAGTTTTGTAGAAATTTTTAATAAGCTCTTCGTTAAACTCAGTTTGTTCAGGATCTGTGCAATAAGCTAAGAGTTTCTTAAATGTTCGATTTACATCCCAGATTCGGCCTTTGTGATAGCCTTGTTTTTTAAGACTAATCCTTGTTTTAATAATTAATTCTTTAACATTCATAATTAACTCCTTCTAATTATGAATGTATAATTGATAGAAAGAAATGTTGAGAAGTTAATGCTGTTAATAGTAATTAAATAATAGAAATAGCTATTTGTTGAACTTCTCAACATTTGTAACTTCTCTACATTACACCTTCTCAAAAATCTAACAACTTATTGCAAAGATTTCTTAATAAAGAAATTTAATAAATTCATATATCTTAATAAAAAGGAAGAAGACTTAAAAGAAATCAAGATTCAAGAAAAA
>RZYO01000200.1 GCA_009930325.1 Spirochaetia bacterium
TTTTTTTGCAAAAAAATAAAATAATTTCTTACAACATAATAATTTACATAAAAAAGAACCGCTGCTAGTCATTTAAGACTTTTGCAACGGCCCCTTTTTTAAAAATTTTATTTCAAGCTTATTAATTAAATTTTATTTTTTTAGCAACTTTACAGGGAAAAAATTCTATGATACCAAAATTATTAATTGGTCAAATCTTAGCTATCATTGCAGCTCTTACATATGCTGAAAATTCAATTATATATTCCTACCTAGGAAAAATGGTATCTACTAGGGCTACAGTTCATATTAGACTTTGGATAGCCGTACCAATAATATTAATAATGGCATTATTTGGAGAAGGTAATTTTTTTATTCAAGCATCATTATCTAACTGGATAATTCTTCTAATTTCAGGAATATTAGGTTATTTTTTCTGCGATTCTTTTTCTTTTTGGGCCTTTACAAATATTGGACCAAGAGAAGCAATGGTTATAATGACATTAAACCCTATCTTTAATACTATATTATCATACTTC
The DNA here is from genome assembly GCA_009930325.1 of Spirochaetia bacterium. Lineage (GTDB taxonomy): Bacteria > Spirochaetota > Spirochaetia > Sphaerochaetales > Sphaerochaetaceae > Pleomorphochaeta. The sequence continues at coordinate 519 of RZYO01000200.1, forward strand.
TTTTTTACAGAAGTATTATCTCTAATGCAAATGTTGGCAATATTAATTACAATTTCAGGTATAATAATATTAATTCTTAATCAAGATAAAGAAATTGATATTAATAATATAAAAAATAAAAGGAAAGGAGCTCTTTTTGCATTTTTAGCAGCAATATTTCAAGCCACTTCTAATATACTTGCAAAAAGTGCACTAACAAATATTGGACCAATTAGTACAAATACAATAAGAATGATTGGAGGATTATTAGCCTCAATTATATTTGCCCTATTTTTTAGAAAAGAATTTTTTAATGACTTTAAAGTATTTAATAATAAAAAATATTTTTCACTATTATTTATTGCAACAATCAGTGGCCCCGTAATTGGGATGTCGCTTTTATTAACATCTTTTAATTATGCACCAATTGGACTAGTTACAGCAATTGTTCAAATTAGTCCTATATTTATATTATTATATGAATTAATTGTTATAAAAAAACACATTAAACAACTAGAGATTCTTGGAACAATTATTTCTGTTTTAGGTGTCACATTAATGTTTATTTAAAAAAAGAGTTACCTCAAATCAATTATTGATTTTTAGTAACCCTTTTATAATTTAATGGCAAGAACAACCATCGTCTGAACAAGAACAGCTATCATCATGATCTCCACCACAAGAGCAGCTTTCACTTTCTACTGGTTTTAAATCTAATAAAGACAATCCATTCTCATTAACAACAAATTTTGCATTTTCTAATGCATTCTTTGCCTCTTCACCAAAGACAACTGGAACGCCATCTATGTCTTCAATAATTCCATCATCAGTTAAATCCACATTAAGAGTACTAGAACAACAACTTTTTTGAATATAAAAATATATTGCTTTTTTATTGTTTTTTGTTAGCTCTTCTAAAAAAATAGCTTTTGAAGCTTCATCAAATTGCATAAAATACATCCTATAATAATAATTTTTACTAAATATATTATATCCTATCTTTATTTAAGAGATAAACCAAGCTTTTAAAATATTTATCTTTTGTCTTGATATCTATTTTGTACTACTCTATATTAAAATTATGAACTTTAGAGAACCAACAAATACAGTAACAAGAGAATTATTATTTAAAAAATCTCGTTTTATTGCCATCGCTATGAAAATCAACAATATTGAAGAGATAAAAACAATCGTATCAAAAACAAAAGCAGAGCATCCAAATGCAAATCATGTTGTACATGCTGCAATTATTGGAAATCAAGGTACAATTTATAGTTATAGTGATGATAAAGAACCTAAAAATACGGCTGGTAGACCAGCCTTTGAAGTTCTTAAAGGAAGCAATTTAACAAATATTATTGTTTTAATCATTAGATACTTTGGAGGAACTTTACTAGGAACAGGAGGCCTTGTTAAAGCCTATGGAGAAAGTACAAAAGAAGTTCTTAAAGATATAATTAGCCAAGAAATAATTGATAAAAAAGTTTTTTTAATAAAAACAGGATATGAAAGATTCGAACGAATAAAAATATTATTAGATAAACATAATTGTAAAATAATTGAAGAAACTTTTGAATCAACAGTTATAATTAAAGGAGAATTGCCTGCTACAAATTGTACTTCTCTAAAAGAAGACATAATAGAACTTTCAAATGCTAAAGATACTATTGAATTTAATTAATTTTCTTTCTTATCTCTTATCTACGAGATATTTTATTAAATTTTAATAAATCTTTTATATCTATATCTTTTTGATTTTCTTCTATTATAAGTTCTTCTTCATTAAATGAATTATTGTCGATTGTATTACATAACTTTATTGCGATTGCGATTGCCTTTTCAACGGCTTTTAATTCAATTTTATCTACAGTATCATTTATTGTATGAAAATAAGTATCTTTTATTCCTTTTTCAAAATCAACAGCCATCATTGAACAAGAGTCTATATTAGCTCGATATCCACTAGCTGCATCAGTAGCTCCACTTAAAAAAGGAAGTTGATAATTTTTTGCTTCATATCCCATTGAATTTGCTAATTTAACACATTTTGTTGCTAAATCTTTTGACAAAGAGACAAAGCCATTTATATCACTATCAATAAATACGAGTTCATCGGAATTATATATACAATCAAAATTTAACTGTATTGCATTCTCTAATAAAGCAGAATGTTTATCAAACCAAATTTTCGAACCTCTTAAGCCTACTTCTTCCGCATCAAAGCTCACAAAAACTAATCTTGTATTATCTAATCCTTCATCTCGCACTTTTTTCCAATTAAAATATCTTGATAATTGAATTAAAATACTTGAACTTATTAAATTATCGCCTGCACCATAAGATCCCTTATTAGAAAAATAGTTTTTTATTTTTAAAACTATTGGAAAACATAATAATAAAACTATTAATATTATGATTGAAGTTAAAGGTGGAAAACCTATTTTAAAAAGTCTCCCCGTAATTAATTCAACGATTAATTCAATTATATTGATAAATAACGAAAGAAAATAAAGAATCAATGGTATTTCAACTTTTAAAAAATACCCCTTTTCTCCTTTATTAATATTTTGTAATTTAGCACTATCATGATGAGAAGAAAAAACTATTGTCTTTTTTACTTCATTTTTAGGCTCAATTACACCATGAACATTTATTCCTTCTGTATTTTCAACTTTAGATTCTAAAATAGGATTATAAATAATAAAATTTCTATAAATATAAAAAATAAAACCTAAATTAAATAGCAAAGAAAGAATAGGAAATCCAAATAATAATAAAAAAATTGAACTCAAATAAATGTAAGGAATAAAGTTCAACCAAAGATCATGACTCTTACCTTTATGCAAAAATTCTTGTTTTGCAGTAAAATCACAATATTCATTCAATCGTTCGTTTATCTTATTGGCACAAGCTTTACATGCTGTTGTCCCTGAAAGTCTAGGCCCAAATTCATTTATTAAATTGTCCGTCTCATCAATTGCCTCTTGTGCAAGACTTTTTGCTCTCAATGGATCTAAAGGAGCTTTTCGATGCGTATGTAAGTCCGGTTTAATTAAGTTTGGTTTTATAACTTTCTTCTTATTAAATAAATTAGGAATTTTTAACAAAAATATTATCTCCTACAAAAAGCATTCTTGAATATTTCTTTCAACTTTATTAAAGCACGAATTAATTTTTGAATAAAGTATATAAAGTTTTATAATTCCAAAAATTAATTAGTTAACATATTCAAAATAATATAAATATTTCTTTTTTTTAAATTTGGCCAACAAATATATGAAAAACTATCTGTAAAGGGGATGCGACTTTGTAATTTAAAATATTTCACTTTATTAGTAGAAATATCTTAATAATCCCCTCAAACTTTTCACTTTTTGATTGATTATTA
>RZYO01000061.1 GCA_009930325.1 Spirochaetia bacterium
CAAAACCCTCTAATTACTAGAGGGTATTTTTTAAGCAGCAATTTTTGGAGCAATAATTCTTATACGTTTGAAAAAAGTAAAAATCTTATCATTATTTAATCGTATAAGCCCAACACTAAAATCACTTTCAAAACCATTCACGGAAACAATTGCGTAACCTACTTCAGTTTTTACAAGAAAATAATTAACAAAATCATTTGAATTATTTTTCCTTAAAAACTGTTTACAGAAACAACTAATCTGTTCTTCGCTAAAACACAATTGATCTAAATTTTTATAAATTGATTCAAAGGCTTTTAAATAGGTTCCTTCTCCAACAACTTCATAAAAACTAATTTCAAAATCATTGATTCTGAGAGCTGGATCTTGTATTTCTAATCTTGAAAAATTTAAATCAATCCAAGAATTAAAAATCTTTTTTGATTCAGAAATTTTTCCAAATTTAGAAAAATTAGAAATTAAAATCTTTTTATTAGATTCTATTTCTTTCAAAAAATTAACTTCTTTAATCATGTATATTTTTTAATGAACAAAATAGATAATAAATTGGGGATTTAAGAAAGTTAACATAAATAAATAAAAATGTAAACCACTTTCATTTTTAAAGAATATCGAATTCAACACGGCTAAAACTTATATAAACCAAAAATAAAAAGGATCTAAAATAAATAGATTCTTTATCCATGATAAAGAAAAGATGATGTTGGAACTTTTTAAATAATTAAATTGCTATTTCAGTAAGCTAAGAATAAGTTGAATCACCCTATCTTTATCTTTGGGATTACTTTCTGCCACAAGAATTGTTAAAGCAGTCAGTGCTGGTGGAGTTATTTTAGACGTATCTAAAATTTTAGCTTGATTTAAAAACCAAATAAAAGAATATGCCCCGCTCCTCTTATTTCCATCAACAAAAGGATGGTTCTTCACCATAAAGTATAAAAGATAAGCAGCTTTTTCTTCTATGCTTTGATATAAGTCTTTACCATCAAATGTTTGCATGACATTACCAACAATACCCACAATACTTCCGTGCCCTCTTTCTTGTCCAAAAATTTCTTTAGCTTCACCCTTTTTAATTAATATTTTTTTAAGATTAAATAAAACATTCAACAACTTTTCAGAAGTGAAAACTACTTCCTTTTTAGTTATTTTCTTATTTATAATTATGCCTTTATCATAAGCATCAAGAGACAACCAAGTATCAGCAAATAGACTAATTAATTCTAAAACATCTTTTGTGTTTATTAATACATCAGAAGGCAATATATTTTTTACATCTTCTACTGACTTTAAAAACTTCTTGTAATTTTTAACAACCAATTTTTTGTTAATCGTATAACCGTCAACAAGATGCTTTCTTAATGTTTTTGTTGCCCACTTACGAAATTCAATAGCCACCTTAGAGTTTGTTCTATAGCCAACACTTAAAATAACATCTAAGGAATAAAAATATACTGGCTTGTCTGAATTTGCAATATGCATTTTTTGCATATTGCTTTTTTCCAAAACCTCGCCATCCTTGAAAATATTTTTAATATGACGAGAAACCACTGATTGATCTACCTTAAATAACTTAACAATATCAGCCTGCGATGCCCATATAGTCTCCTTTTTAAAATCCCCCTTAAATTCAAGTGATCCTGATTTTGTTTGATATATTATTAATTTTTCTTTATCTTCTTTATTCATATATTTAATACATCAAATGCTATATGAAATTTCTATAAACCAAAATAAAAGGAACCTAAATAATTAGATTCTTTTTCTTCTGCGGAGAAGGTGGGACGATGTTGGAACGTTTTTAAGTGATAATTAAGATTTTGTTATATTTTAATTCTCTGCTATTCTCTGCTATTTTACACATTGATTTATAACTCAGAAAGTCCTTAAAATTAAGGCTATTTTAATTCTCTGCTATTCTCTGTTAAAAAGTCGCCTCATAGTATGTGCTAGACGACTGCCCCATTTGTCTCAACAAGCCAATGTCTCGCATTCTCACTAAATCAGAACGCAATGTGGCTTGTGGCACGTTTGGTATAAATATTTCAACATTTTTGCGTGTAATCCTGTGCTTATCCACTAAATGTTGCCAAATTATCATTTGTCGTTTATTAAGTTGACTCAGCTTTTTTCCAGGCAAAACCACCTTAAAGCTATTTGAAGTATTTTTGAATACAGGCGGCAAAAGTCCCCATTCAGACATTTTAGTAAAAACTATATCTATACCTCGACCATATTCTTCCAAATAATCCATTTCATTTAATCGTGCTGCGATTATCCTATTTCTACTTACCTGTGCATCTTTAATATTTTCAACTGTAACACCTGGAGGCAAATTTCCTGGATTAAATACTTCTATCCTGTCCTCAAAGATGTTTATTTGAGTATATGTTTCAATAATTCTGTAATCTCTATGAATTACAGCATTTGCAACAATTTCACGAATTGCTTTTTCTGGATACTCATATTTCTCAACTCTTTTTGTGCCTACAATCTCGGCACCTTTCTTAATATTTCTAAGCACAAAAGAGTGCATAGTATCAATTTGTCTATCCAACGTTCCAATAATATCAGCCTTATCTAAAATATCTGTATGTACGCCTGAACCTTTATATCGCACACAACGAATTATATAGCGTTCAAATTGAATTTTATTTTGTGGATCATCTTTAGAAAATATCAAATATCCAGCAATTGTTGGCCTCAACTCATCATTACATTCTCTAATAATACCAATGTTCTTTAACACTACATCATCAACAACTCCTGGTTTAAATTCACGTTTAGTTTTAGTGGCGCTATGTTGTAAAAATCTTTCTATTTTCTCAAAAGATAATTCGTCTTTTAAAATATCATCTGCACAATTTTCATCAAAATCATCAACCTGTGCATTACGTACATAACTCATCATTTCGTCCTTTGTCATTTGTCTATCAGTATTACCATCTCTAACATATGCCCCCCTGGGCATACCTAGTTCTTTGAAGTAATATGGTTTTATTCGATTATTACACTCAGGGACATATACTGCCAAAATTTCTTTATCCGAAAGAGTAATAATATGATAATCCAATCGCAATACTTCGCTCATAGCGTTCGCGGATAAATCTGTCATGGATTCTTGTAACTGTGCTATATTTGTATCACCTATAATCTCTAATGTTTTATCTTTTTTTTCTTCAACTCCAAAAACTATCACCCCACCGTGTGTATTGCCAAAAGCAGAGAGACTCTTTTTTACTGCCGTTTTTGAAAAGCCACCTCTAGCTTTCTTGAATTCAACTAAATCAGTTTCAGAATTTATGCTTAATGCTTTTTTAATTTTTTCAATTATTTGTTCTTTATTCATATATTTAGTACATCAAATGCTATATGAAATTTCTATAAATTTTACACAAAAAAACAGCCCTTATTTAAGAACTGTCTTTTATCTGCGGAAGGACTGGGATTCGAACCCAGGGTACCATTACTGGTACACTTGCACTCCAAGCAAGCGCCTTCGACCACTCAGCCATCCTTCCTTAATTTTTATTAAATAAATTTTATATATTTAAATACATAATATTTATATACAATATATAAAAAATAATCAATTATATTTAATTAATTAAACAAATAAGTCTTTTTTAAAAGTAATTAATTATTCTAAATTTCTTGAAATTATTGTTTTCAAACCAGATACCATTTCATTGTTTGAATCAATCTGATCTTCCCAGCCTCTTGAACCAATTACTAACTCTTCATTTACAAAAGTTGTTGGTGAACCAAAAACTCCATAATCACAAGCATTATTAGCTAGATAATCAACTCTTTCTCTATATTTACCCATATTAACACATTCTGTTAATTCCTCCTTATCTAAACCAATCTCTTCTGCTAAATCAAAGACATCTGAAACTAAAAAATCATCCTGTTCTACTTTTTTATACACCTCGCTCCTTAGATCAATAAACTTTCCTTGATCATTAGCGCACCATAATATATTTGATAATTCTGGAGTAACTCCCCTTTTATCTATATAATATGGCCTAAAAGCTATAGTAATATTATCTAAAGAAAATTCTTCTATAGCTTTATTCAAAACTTCATTATACCCTGCACTAATTTTATCGCTATAGTCTTCATAAATAATTATATTAACTTTAGAATTAAAATTACCAATATATATATCTTCTTTACTTATATCTTCCTTTTCACTATTCTTGTAGTTTAAAGCTGCTTTTACAACTTCATTATTTTCTTCTTTTAAATCTAAAACTTCTTCTTGTTGATTGTTTGCTAAATTTTTCTTTTCTTGTCTTTGTTTTAAAAAGTTATCAAACCTTAATATAATAGCAACTATAATTACAATGCCTAAAATTGCTAAATATATATTCCTTTTATTATTATCCATATGTTAAATATTAAAAATATGTTTTAAAAATAATATGTTTTAAAAAATAAATAGTTATAAATATATTTATTTTAAATTAAAATCTTTTTATCTCTACAGACTAAGCTTTTCTTCTTTATCTATTCTTTCCTCTAATTCTTTAGCTACTGCTAAAACAATATCTTCTCTACTCTTATCTCCTATTAATTGAATTCCTATTGGTAATTTATCTATAAAACCAGCTGGCACTGAAATAGCTGGTAAACCAGCTAATGAAGGCCCAGCTAAAAACTTATCCTCTAAATACATATCTAATGGACTAGCTTTTTCTCCAAATTTAAAGGCTGTTGATAGAGTGCTTGGGCTTAAAATTAAATCGCAAATTTTAAAAGCTTCTTCAAATTCTTTTTCTATCTCTTCCCTAACTTTTTGAGCTTTTAAATAATAGGCATCAAAATATCCAGCACTTAAAACATAGGTTCCTAAAATTATTCTTCTTTTAGCTTCTTTTCCAAAACCTTTTCCTCTAGTTTTTAAATAATAGTCTTTCAAATCTTTAGCTTTTTCTTCTGAAAAACCAAAACGTAAACCATCGAATCTAGCCAAGTTAGAACTAACTTCAGCTGGAGTTATAATATAATATACTGGAACAGCATATTTTGATTTTTCTAAAAATATATTAATAAACTTAGCGCCAGCTTTTTCTAGAACTTTTTTTGTATTTAAAATAACTTCTTTAACTTCTTTATTTAAATCAATTAGTTGATCTTCTGCTAAACCGATGCAAAGTCCTTTTAAAGATAATCTATTATTCTCATCTCTTTTTAACTTTTTCAATCTATTACTTTCATCCTCTTTTTTATTATAACTAGTTAAATCATATTTATCTTTTCCTGATATTATTGAAAAGATTAATCCTGAATCTTCTACGTTTTTAGTTATTGGACCAACAACATCAGTAGATGATGTCATTGAAATTAATCCATGGCGAGAAACTCTACCGTAACTTGGTTTTAAACCTACAACAGAACAAAAACTTGCTGGTTGACGTATAGAGCCACCCGTATCTGAACCTAAAGCAAATATACAAAAATTAGCAGAAACAGCTGCTGCTGAACCTCCTGAAGAGCCTCCTGGAGTTCTAGTCTTGTCCCAAGGATTTAAGGTTGGACCATAAGCACTATTTTCCGTTGATGAACCATGAGCAAACTCGTCTAAATTAGTTTTACCTAAAAGTATAGCTCCTGCATCTTCTAATTTTTGTATAACAGTTGCATTATATGGAGCAATATAATCTTCTAAAAATTTAGAAGAAGCTGTAGTCTTTATACCTTTAGTTGTTAAGTTATCTTTAGCTAAATATGGGATACCTAACAATGGTGAATTCTCACCTTTTTCTATTCTTTTATCTGCTAATTTAGCTTTTTCTAAAGCATCTTCCTTATTCACACTTAAACAAATATTTAACTCCTTATTATACTTTTCAATCTGCTCTAAACAAGCTTTTGTTAACTCAAAACTAGTTATTTCTTTATTTAATAACTTTTTCTTAGCTTCTTGTATTGTTAATTCGTTTAATTTCATTTATTTACTTATTTTAAAATTCTTTTTACAACTAATTTAAAATTCTTTTTACAACGATTTCTCCTTTATCATTGTAATACTTACTTTGACTTAAAGTATTATTCTTTTCTTCTTCGTTACAATTAATAACTTCATCTTCTCTTAAGTCATCTTCGCTTAAATATTCTTTTTCATTAGTTGAACTTATTGTTATATCTTCTTTTTCACCATCTTTCTTTTTTGCATCTTCTTTAATTTCTATATTTTCTGTGTCTTCTTTAATTTCTATATTTTTTGTCCCCTTCTCAGCGTTTCCATCTATTTCTACCTCTTGTAATTGTGAAACAAATTCTAAAACAGCTGAAAGATCTTTTTCTATCTCTTTAGCTTCTTTTTCTGTTAATTCTAAATTAGCTAATTTAGCTGTATGTGATAAATCGTTTTTTGATAATGACATTTATTTATATAATTTCTAAAAACTCTTTTTCTGAAAGAATTTTTACTCCTAATTTTTTAGCTTTCTCATATTTACTACCTGGATTTTCTCCAAGTATTAAGTAGTCTGTTTGTTTACTCAAACTACTAGATATCTTACCTCCTAATACTTTAATTTTATCTTTAGCTTCTTCTCTTGTCAAACTGCTTAAAGTACCAGTTAAGACAAAAGACTTATTTAACAATGTTTGTTCTAAGCTTGATTCTTGAGGTAAGGAAAAGGTTATTCCTTCTTTTTCTAACTTTTTAATTAACCTCATCTTATTCTCATCATGAAAAAAATCACATATACTATTTGAAACAGCTGGACCAAAATCCTTAATTTTTTCCCAGTCTTCTGCTTTCTTTTCTTGAAAAAAGTTTAAAAGATTAGATAGGGATAAATAACTATTTGAATCATTATCTTCAACGTTGTCTTTTTCTTTTGTTCTAACTTCTTCTATATATTTTTGATACATTCCAGCTAAAACACTAGCTGATTCTTGCCCTATTTGCCTTATACCTAGAGCATATATTAATCTAGCTAAAGAAACCTCTTTACTCTTTTCTATAGCTTCTAACAAGTTATTTACTGACTTCTCAGCAAATCTCTCTAAGGACAATAGATCATTTTTATCAAGTGTATACAAATCTGATATATTAGCAATTAATCCATTATCTAGTAATTGTTTAACCTGTTTTTCTCCTAAACCATCTATATCCATAGCGCCTTTGGAAACAAAATGTACTATTGATTGAAAGTTTACTGCCTGACACTCTTTATTTGGACAACGCATTATTGCCTCATCTTTTTCTTTTTGTAATTTTGTTGAACAAAAAGGGCAAACCCTAGGTATAACTATACTCTCTTCTTCTCCACTTCTAAGTTCTGTTAAAACCTTTACTATTTTAGGTATAACATCACCAGCTCTTTCAATTACAACTGTATCATTAATTTTTATACCTAATCTTTTTATCTCATCAATATTGTGTAAGGTTGCTCTTGAAACCATAGCTCCTGCTACTTTAACTGGTTCTAAAACAGCTAATGGAGTTAAAGCACCCGTTCTCCCTATTTGCCATAACACTTCTTTAACTTTTGTGCTAACTTGTTCAGCGGAAAACTTATACGCCATCATATACCTTGGAGCTTTTCCAACTACCCCTATAACTGGCCACTTTAACATATCATTAACTTTTACCACCACTCCATCTATCTGGAAAGGTAAAGAATCTCTATTGTTTTCAACTTTGTTATAGAAAGAAAAAACTTCTTTTAAATTATCACAAATTCTATTCTGTTTTAAAGTTTTAAAACCTAAAAAGCTTAAAAACATATTCTCTCTTTCTCTAGTTCTTAATATATTTTTTAATTCTTCATGTGAAGCTAAACCATAGACATAGAAAATCATTTTTCTCTCTGAAGCCACTTTAGAATTTAATTGTCTAATTGATCCAGCCACAGCATTTCTAGGATTAGCTAAAACAGGTTTTCCTAATCTTTCATTTTTTTTGTTTAAATCTGAAAAAACCTTTTTATCCATTATGCTTTCCCCTCTAACATCAAAACTCTCTTTCTCTATTATCTCCTCTACCCTCTTTCTTTCTTCTTTAGTTAACTTTAATAATTTCCAATCTTTTTCTTCTAATTCTCTAAACTTTAAAGGAATACTATTTATAGTCTTTACATTAGAAGTTACATCTTCACCTACTCTTCCATTTCCTCTAGTTGCCCCTCTCTCTAACATCCCACTATTATATGTCAAAGAAATCGCTAAACCATCTAATTTTAACTCACAATAATATTCAAACTTCTTTAAACCACTCCCTGTTTCTTCTTCATATACTTTTAGAAATCTTGCTTGCCAATCAAACATATCTTCCTGAGAAAAGGCATCAAAAAGAGACAACAATCTTTCTCTATGATTTGTTTTTACAAACTTATCTAAAGGTTTTCCTGCTACTCTTTGAGTCGGGGAATCTTTGGTTATTAGGTCTGGATAAAGATTTTCTAGTTTAAACAACTCATTTTTTAAAGCATCAACCACCCCTTCATCTAAATCATTTTTATCTAAAACGTGATAAAGATAGCGATTCTTGTTAATCACTTCCCTTAACTTTTCTATTCTTTTTTTAGCTTGTTCTTTATTCATTTCTTTTTAAATACTAACTTACCTTAAACTATATGTATAGATATATATAAAATATATACACGAGAAGTAAAGTATAAAGATATGTGTTATATACATGGCTAAATATATTATTATACTATTAAATTATATCATATTTAAAGGATACAAAAAACCGTCTTTTCTAAGAAAAAACGGTTTTGTAATAATCAATTCTTTTTTGTTACTTAGTTTATTCAGTAGCAGTTTCTCCACCTTGTGCTCCTTGAGCATTTTGGTTAAAGATGTTTACAATTTGACTAAGAGTTTGAGTGTTACCTGAAACAGTTTGTTCTAAAGCAGCAGTTCTTCTTTGTACGTTTGTTAATTGTAATTGGAAAGAGATAAATAGCATAACTAGTACACCAACGATTATCCCAATAATCAACATAAAGTTTGATTCTTTTTTCATAGGTTTAATTAATATTAATTTTAATAATTGTATTATATCAAATTTTTACCAAACTATTCAACAATCATAACAGCAGCTTCTCCCCTAGCTTCATGACCTGGAATATCACAGAAAATTTCATAATTTCCTGGAGTTTCAGGAGCATTGAAAGTAATAGCTCTTGTTTCTCCACCCATAATTCCAACACCAACTGCTTTTAATATAGGGTCTTTAAATTTGAAAACATGAGTTTTGTCAGCTGAGGTAACAGCTAAACTAACAGCTGATCCAGCTTTTACTGTAAACTCTGCTGGCTCAATAGAGCCTGTACTCATAGTAATTTTAATAACTTCTGCTGATAATTCTTCAGGGTTATCAATTGGTCTAGTTTGTTTAGGTGCTAAAGGATCACTTGATTTAACATCAGTTCTTGTTTCTTCGCCAGTTTTAGTAATAACAACATCATCTTCAGTAACTAAATTTGCCCCTGTTACAACCTCTACTGCTTCCTCTAATCTTTGTTCTTCAACAGTTAATTCTCTTTCTTCACCGTCTTCTGTCATTGTTACATCTTCTTCAATTGGAGGAACATCCCCCTCTTCCATCTCTTCACCTGTTTGATTTGAGGCTGGAATATTTTCTGTTTTTGGAGCCTTATTTATTGCTAAGACTACAATTAAAGCTAATACCAAAACAGCTATAATAGCTATTATTATAGGCAAAGCTTTACTTTTTTTGCCTTCCGGCTGATTTTCATTCATCATATGTTTTTATTATAGCTTTAAGTACAAGCTAGTTTATATTATTAATTTATTAATTTTTAAATTATTTTAATATTTCTCTCTATCATCTAATATTTTAGCATTTATACAATTAATTATCTAGTCAAATTATCCACAAACTAAAGATTTAGATAACAAATTTAAAGGTTTAAATAACAAACAGGAACACATACTTGAGCACAGTTTTCAGCTCCTGGAGTATGTCTACAAGGAGAAGCACATTCTTTAAAGCCTAAACCTTTTATTTCTTCTAAATCTTGTTCTATCTTTATGCAATCATCTACTGTTATATTCTCACATTCTCTATACTCTGCAATCCAGTTACCTCCTAAATCTTCACACATGCTAGCCATATCAGGAGTAGCTGATGCTCTTACCCAAGCTTTCTTTTTGTATTCTATTCCATTTACCCTACACTTAAACTCTGGTCCTCCTATCCATTCCCCTCTATATTCACTACAACTATCTCTCATTTGAGGAAGTAATTCCCATTGAGCATTTGAGTATAGGTAATCACCTATCTTGCAATCCATGCTTTCACTGCCTAACCATTCTCCTCCTGATAGCTCACAACTATTTTTTAGAGTAAATACTTTTTCCCAATCATTATTATACACCTCTCCATTTATCTCACATTTAAATTCTGATCCTCCTATCCATTTACCACTATATTCTTCGCTCTCACAACTAGCTTTTCTTTCCTCTATTATTTCCCAAGAACCATTTGTATATATTTCTCCATTTAACTTACAACTCATATTCTCTCCTTTTATATATTTACCACCTTTTTCTTTACAAGAGTTAATTAGAGAAACAACAGAAGATAATTCTTCTTCAGAAACAACAACATCTCCCATCATACACTCACTATTTTTGTATTCTCCACCCATTTCACTACAAGCTAACTTCTCAGGATTAGAATCTTGATTTAAAGCAAACAAAATTCCTAAAATTATTATAACTACACCAACTGCTATGATGTATATGTTTGTTTTTTTCATATTTTATATGTTATTTATATTTTTTATTAAACAATCTTTTTTAACATTAAGAAAGATTAAAAACTATAATTAGTCTTTAATACATTTCACACTATAACCATAAACACTGAGACTTCTAGCGTAACGACGGTAGATAGTAGAACGATCACGGTAAATATATAATTTCCAGGCCTTAGTAGAAGACGACAACGTAGACGACCAAAGAGCCAAATTATCACCTACATTACGATACTCACTACTATTGTGTTCACCAGGGTAATCAAAGTAATCTGATATATCTATATTAAGATATTGAGCATTTATTGCACTATCATACTCCAGATAACTCGGCACATGCCAACCATCAGGACAAATACCTTGAGCTCCTTCCGTAGTAGAACCTTGCATAACTTCATACCAATCATATAAAGCTCCATAAGATGTACAATTAGCTAAAGTATCGTTAGGACACCACTTCTCTATTACACTATCGCTATGATCTGGATTTGCAGCAAACGAAGTTAGCATGGTGCCAGTATTAAGGACTTTATCTAGCCAACATTGATCGCCCAGAGAAAATGTATCATAGGAAACACCATCATAGATGATTGAAGTAGCACCGCAAGAAAAAACTATTATTTCAGATATGGGAGATGAAGATGGAGAAGCCAATTGAGTGGCTGTTTCTGCATAACGTTGATAAAAAGTATATGTAGTATCAAAATCTAAACCACTAAACACTGGTGTATTTACCCATTCTCCTCCCGCTATCTTATACTCCCCATTAGTTATTTCGTTTAAAGTAATAATTCCTTCGTTTTCATTAACACTAGCTACAGTAGGGGCTGGTGGAGCTGATTGTTCTTCTTTTTCTGTGTAGATACAACGAAGGGAAAAACCGTTCCCCTTGAGATTCGTAGTACGGTTAACAGTAGAATTATAAGAATAGAAGTTCCGATGCCAAGCAAAGGACGAAGACTCAGCAGAAGACCACAGATACACAATGTAATCCCTGCTAGAATAATAACCATTGATATGGCGATAGCCGGGATAAATAGAAACATTAAACATTTCTTTTGTAGTTATGCTATTCCACTCCGTATCAGTTGGTATATGCCAACCATCAGGACAAATACCTTGAGCTCCTTCTGTTGTAGAGCCTCTCATAGCTTCATTCCAATTATATAATCCACCCTCTGCATCACAATTAGCTGAACTATTATCATAACACCACTTCTCTATTACATCATCACTAGTGTTTGGTTCTGTAGAAGCAGATGCTAACATTGTCCCTACATTAAGATTTTTATCTAACCAACATTGGTCTCCTACAAACATTGTACCGTAGGTAACTCCATCATAAATAACTGTATCAGTACCACAATCAAAACCAGCTAAAGTTGACTCGGAAGTACCAACACTAGAAGGACTAGCTGATTGAGTGTCCGTCTCTGCGTAACGTTGATAAAAAGTGTAACTTGTTTCAGAATCTAAACCACCAAAAAATGTTGAATCTTGCCAAGTACCTCCTCCGTCTCTCATATATTCACAACCAGGAACAGTATTTAATATTATATATGTTTCCCCAGCATCAATTACTATTGGAGCTGAAGGAGCTGATTGAGCATCTTTATCAGTAGTAAAAGAAGCTGATGAGGAAAATTCACTCTTATTATTATTCAAGTTAGTAGCAATAAACCTGTAACTATATGTCTCTACCGGATCTAAACCACAAACCTGCTTACTAAAACTACCTGTTGTGCTTGTAAGCTCTGGATCCGTATTATTGTCATAAGCACTACCTACACCATAGGTAAAATATACTGCAGCCCAATCAGCTTGATTCATATCAGTTACTGAACCATTTAAGGTAACACAATCTGAACCAACCCCACTAGCAGCTGAAATACTTACTTCTGGATTAATTTGTGGATCAGCTAAACTAACATGACTTCCCGGATAATGAATTATGAACTCTTCCCATTCAAGTGCTGAACCAGTTGGTATAAGTGTTTTTGGATAACCAGGTAAATTAACAACGTTCCATGATTCACTATCTGACCAATCAGATGGTGGATCAATAGTTGTTGTAGAATCTGGATTTACCCAACACAAACCACAGTTTACAGCTGCTTCTGCTAAAACATCTTTTATTGAAAAATTTGTAATTGTTAAAATGGATATAATTAAAACAAAAACTAAACTAACAGCAAAAGTTTTTTTAATTATTCCATCCCCTATTCTTTTCATAAAATTATATATTAAAAATTTATTTATTATCAATTAATTACTATAACTAATTAATCTCAGACCACTCGTATGGATAAACTGGTTCAGTTAAATCTAAATGTCCAGCTGGAAAATATGTAAATCTATCTATAGATATACTTAATCTTTCTTCTTCTTTTTTAATTAAATCCTTAAAAGACCAGCCATGTTTTAATATTTTAACCCTATTATCAAATATAATATAATATGGAGTATCACCTTCTCTAAAAACTGTTACAAAATTCCTTTCATTTTCTCCATCTTTATTAATATATTCATAACTTATTACTCCTCCATGAATATTATTTTCCTTTAATATATATGATGAAAAAACAGCTAAATCAACCGTGTTACCTTTCTTATCATTAAAAGTTTGTTCAGGTGTTTTAGATATATAGTTATCTATTTTTTTTTCTATAAACAAATTATTATTTAAAAAACTTAATAACTTTGAAGAAGTATTTAAAATTTGTTTAGCCTCTTCAAAACTAATTCCATCGCTCTCTAAATTTTTAATATCTAAGCTAACTAAATCATTGTTTACTTCTATCTTTTTTTTGTTTCTGGCTTCCCTGTCTATTGTTATATATATAACTAAAGAAAAAATTATTAGAAATATTATTATATATATTATTAAAGAAATTAACTTCTTTTTTTTCTTCTTAGTCTTAGACATAATATTAATTACTATTTACTTTCCAACTCATTAACTCTTAATTTCAATATCTCAACCATTGTTTTTAAATAATCTATTTCTTTCTGTTGTTCTTGTATACCTGCAGTTAAAACAGCTGTTAAGTTAGCATATTGCACTGCTTTAAGTCCATTAACACTATTTGTTTTAACTAATTCAGGTATTACTTGCTCTAATTCCTGAGCGATAAAACCTTGACTAGCTATATCATTTTCTCTCCAATTAAATGATACAGGATTTAGTTTCTTTATAGTCTCAATTGCTCCATCTATAGTCTCTATATTCTTTTTTAATCTTTCATCAGAAGAATAATAATATGCATCAGCTTCAACGTTTCCATTAACAGTGAGCATTTCACTTGGAGTTGTTGTTCCAATACCCACATTTCCACTGCTTTTTATAGTTACTTTTTGGTTAGTCCCAAAAAATAAATCATCATCTAAATAATTAAAATCTAAAAATTGACGCCATGTATCGCTAGAATCATCATAAGTTGTTAATATAACATCGCCTAAATCACCTCTAAAATTAAATCTAAAAAAATCATCAACATTAGAAGTGTAACCAGTTTTTAAATCAAAGCCTATTCTTCCTTGGGTAGATTCTGTTGTTTGCAATATTAAACCTTCATTTGATTGACTTGAAACAAGATGAATACCAGCCTCCGGAGTACTTGTTCCAACTCCAATCCTTGCAGTAGAATCCAAATATAAAGTATTACTTGGGGTATTTCTTTCTATGGCAAAAGGATTTAAACTATTATCATAATCAATAACAGCTAACTTTCCAGAAGGTTCACTCCTCAAAGCCCAAGAACTAGGGGTTGCTACACCTGAGTTTTCAAATAAAATCTCTGCATAACCTGAAGAGTTAGAGTTATTTATTTGAGTTCTTGTATATTGATCTGATGAATACACCACTAAATTATGGCTTGGATCAGTCGTTCCTATGCCAACATCTCCTGAACTATCTATAACCAAATCATTAGCACTACTTATGCTTGTACCAATTCCAAAACCAATACTACTTCCTGTATTTGCAACCCAACTCATTCCACCAATTGAATTTTTTACATATAATTGATTATTTAAAGCAGAGTTAGTAGTGTTATTACTTGAATATATTTTAACAAAAGCTCCTTGCCCACCAAGATCATTTATCAATTGAAAACCAGCTGAAGCAGCGGTTTGCCCTGTTTGGCTATTATTTATATACACACCATCGCCATCGCCAGTAACATTTATATGTAATTTTTTTCCAGGAACAGTTGTCCCTATGCCCACATTTCCACTTGATCTATAAATATCACTGCCTGATTCAGTCCAGTCAGTATCTGAACCAGAAGCACCAGAAACTGCATCATCTACATATGTCTTATTTACTGCATCAGTTCCATCTACTGGAGTAGCAACATTACCTATCTTCATGCTTCCTGCTAATATACTATGCCCTGAACCTAATTGAACATCTAAGGCAACTGTTGGAGCAGATGTTCCTATTCCAACACCTGAATTAGTTATACCACCAGCTCCATCAGACTCAGCAAACACTGTTAATATATTATTTCCATCAATTTTAAAAGAATATCCTTCATCAGTTCCAGAAGTTGCTGATGAAGTAACAGGCATGTCTATAAAAGAAATCATTCCACTATCTGCAGCAAACTCCAATGGTCCAATTAATAATGATGAACCAACTTCTATTTGATCACTAGAATTTACTTTAAACATATTAACACCGCCTGTACCAGCACTATTAATAGATGATATCCAATTATCATTAGCTATAGTTAAAAGAGAGGTTGGATTATTTGTCCCAATACCTACATTACCTGTGCTTAATATCCTCATTCTCTCGTTTTCAGTTCCATTTAAAGTTGTTTGAAAAACTAAAGAACCTGAGTTATCAGCTCCATGCCTAACTGCTCCAAACCTGCCAACAATATTTTGACCTGTTGT
Organism: Spirochaetia bacterium; assembly: GCA_009930325.1. Classification (GTDB taxonomy): domain Bacteria; phylum Spirochaetota; class Spirochaetia; order Sphaerochaetales; family Sphaerochaetaceae; genus Pleomorphochaeta. The sequence goes on from RZYO01000061.1 coordinate 15,651, forward strand.
ATCTGTGTCATTTAACTCAAATATAAAACTGCCACCAAAATTATCTGCCATTGAAGCTGATGTCGTCGTTCTAAGTCTCATACCAGAAAAGAATCCAGTTGTGCCAGTAGTTGTAGTCCTTTCTATATTTACAACAGGCCACTCAGAACTCTTAACATTTAATTTGCCTTCTGGAGATGATGTTCCAATCCCCACATTACCATCCGTATCTATAGTCATCCTCTCAATATTATTAGTCTCAAAACCTATATCATAATTTGTATTCGAACCTATATAGTCTTTAGCAGTTAAATCATTTCCTCCTAATGCCCAACCACTACTTGTTCCAATAGGCATAAAATTATCATCAACATAGGCTTTGTTTACTGCGTCTGTATCTTCTACTACAGAACCAATTTCACCAATTCTATCTGAATTAACAAGCAGTCCATAAGTGCTAGAACCATTTATATCAACTTTTGTTTGAGAATTAAGAGAAGATTCTCCTACACCAACACTGCCAGCAGTTGGAACTAACATTAAATCACCAGTATCCCAATCAGCTGCCCAAATATTTTGTACGAAAACGTTTGCTGAACTTCTTTTATTAAATTGAAATTGTTTATCCCAAGCATACCAACCCCACCAACTATCAATAGTACCATTTGCATCTTTTATATATGTAGTTCTATCAAAATATGCTGAATTAGTAACACGAAAATTGCCAGAAATGTCTAGATCATAACTAGGATTTGTTGTCCCTATGCCGATATTGCCAGTACTTGATATTCTCATAAATTCCTCATCACCACTAGTGCCAGCTCTAAAAATTAAAGCACCTTCATTATCAGCACCATCTCTCAATGCATAAATTTTAGCAATATCCTCGATGGCAGACGCATTGTCTTGAATAGAAAATATTATACCGCCACCAAACCCATCGCTCATGTCTGTTGTTTTCACAGCTAAATACCTACTATTTCCGTATCCAACATCAGCAGTCGCACCAGTTCTCTCAAAAATAGCTAATGGATAATCTGCCCCTTTTATATGTAATTTTCCTACTGGACTATTTGTACCAATCCCCACATTACCGCTTACTCCACTGTACATATCACTTCCTGAGATGGTCCAGTCAGTGTCTGCTCCTGTTAGTCCATCAACATAGGCTTTGTTTGCTGCATCATCATCTGCACTAGGCGTTCCTACTCCGCCAATTGTTAATCCATTAGCATATAGAGCATATCCACTTGTATCATATATTTCTAAGTTTGCTGAGTCTGGATTGGTTGTTCCTATACCTATACTTCCTTTCAATACTGTTTTGGTAATACTATCATTACCTAACACTACACTATTTGAACCTAAACCATTAGCATCATGACCTATTATTATTTCATTTTGCCCTCCAGCAGCTAAAGGGTTAGTTATGGCTCCTATAAAAATACTTTGACTGCTTGATTCGTTATTTACAAAGGTAGTAGTATAATTAGCCGCACCATAACCTAAAACAACATTATAATCACCAGTAATATTTTTACTAAGAGCAGTTGCTCCTAAAACAACATTCCCAATACCAGTTGTATTTGCATTTAGAGAATTATAACCTATACTAGCGTTGGCATTTGTAGTACCATCATCGTTTGCGCCAGCACCTGTTCCAATAAATACTGAATTACCTCCATCATTTAAACCTAACTTACCAACTATATCTAATTTATATGCTGGACTATTTGTACCAATCCCCACATTACCACTTACTCCACTGTACATATTGCTTCCTGAGATAGTCCAATCAGTGTCTGCTCC
>RZYO01000062.1 GCA_009930325.1 Spirochaetia bacterium
CTTTACTCTCTAGTGTAATTGTTGTAGTATCAAAATCAATCATTTGGCCTCTCCTGTTACCTTTTTTTGTGATAATCTAATTGTAACATAAGAGGCTTTATTATTCTATAATTTACTTAACATTTGTTAATATATTTTATTTATTTTGAAATCTATACGGATTCAGGATTTATATTATCTTTTTTTAATAAGGTTGCTTTTGTTAAAACTTTTCCACTTTTTTTTAATTCTAAAGCAACTTTTTCTAATGCTCTTTTCTTTTTATTTTCCTCATCAAATAAATCTTCTTGATATGGTGTATCGCCTTTATAAGTTTGATATAGTCCAACTCCTAATAATCTAATAGGTAATTTTTTCCATTTTTTATTAAATAATTGTTTAGAGTAATCATATACTTGAGTTGCATTATAAATTGGTTCACTAGGTGTAATTTGAGCACTTATGGTAGAAAAATCACTATACCTAATTTTTATTGCTATAGTTCTGGCCATCTGGTTTTCTTCAATTGATCTATATAATACTTCATGACTCATATCTAATAGGTAAGTATCAATTATTTCTAAATTACTAATATCATTTGAAAAAGTTCTCTCAGTTGAAATTGAATGGGTCTTTGGTTTTCCACTATAAATTCCAGGATCTTCACCTCTACAGACTTGATAAAGATATTCTCCCATTGATTGTCCAAAGGCTTTTTGTAAATAATTTTGGCTATAGGATCTTAATTGCATAGTACTTTTAATATTTTTTTTATCAAGAAGTTGTTGAGTTACTTTCCCAATCCCCCAAAGTTTTTTTAATCCGACGGCATCAATGAATTCAATTATTCTCTCTTTATCAACAATGCATAACCCATCAGGTTTATTATAATCACTTGCTAATTTTGCAATTAACTTTGAAGGTCCTATTCCAACACTAATAGTAAGACCTGTTTCATTTTTTATTTTATTTTTTAATTTTAATGCTACATCATAAGGGTGCCCAAACAATTTTTGAGTACCACTCATATCTAAAAAAGCTTCATCGATTGATACTTGAAGAATTTCTGGAGAAAATTCTTTAAATATTTGCATCACTTCTTTACTTTTTTTTGAATATCTAGAATGGTTTCCTCTAAGAACTACAGCATGTGGACAAAGTTGTAAGGCCTTTTGCATTGGCATAGCTGAATGAACACCATATTCTCTTGCTATATAATTACAAGTTGAAGCAACAGAACGTTTATCTAAACCTCCGATAATTACGGGTTTATCTTTAAGAGAAGGATTATCTAATATTTCAACAGAAGCATAAAATGCATCTAAATCGACATGAAAGAAAGTCTTATCAATCATAGGCTGTTCTACATATTTCATAAATAGCGCTATCTAGAGAATAATTAGCACTTTGAATAAGAATAGGGTAATGGCTTTTACTAGTTAAACCAGGGATAGTGTTTATTTCATTTAAATAAATTGTATTATTTTTATAAAAAAAATCAATTCTACAAAAACCTGATAAATTTAAATATTTAAATATATTGGTAGCTATTTGTTTTACTTCCTTTTTTAGTTTTTCATCTTTAATTATTTCCGTATTCATAGTAGCACAGTCATTTAATCCATATTTTTTATCATATGAGAGAATATCCTGCATATTAGATTTCATAACTAAGCCTGGGCCTGCTGCAATTACTTCATTGTTATTAAGCTCAAGCATGGCGACTTCAATTTCCTGTATATCTTTCATATATGGTTGAATTAATACTCTTTCACTATATTTAAAACTATTTGTAATTGCTTCATTGAAAGATGTTTCACTTGGATTATCTAATGCACATATACCTACAGAACTTCCTGTGGTTTCACTTTTTATAAATAAAGATGAACCAAATTTATTTATTACTGCATTTAAATTAGGTAGTTTATCTTTTTTAGAAACAACTAAAGTATCAACACACCTAATATTTTTGGAAGTTAATATTGCATTTGTTAATTCTTTATACATACAAATACCACTACTTGTTGAATTAACTCCTGTATATTTTATGTCCATAATTTCTAATAAGCCTTGTAATTTACCATCTTCACCTTCATTGCCATGGATTAAAATAAAAGCTAAATCTATATTAATCTTTTTATTATTTAAAAAAATGCCTTTTGAGGCTATAAATGAGATCTCATTTTTTGTATTAATATTTTCATCTATACTAAAATTATCATTTATTGAATAATCATTATTTAGATTTTGAAGTGTATATATTCCTTCTTTTGTAACACCAATTAAATATACTTTTAAAAAAAGGTTTTTTAAAATTGGATAAATAGTTTTTGCACTATTTATAGATACTTCATGTTCTGGAGATCTACCTCCATAAAAAAGAGTTATAGTTTTATTTTTAAAGAAATTATCCATATATTTTATTTATTACCTCATTTATTGTGTTTTTTTCATCATAAGGGTATTTAATTCCATTTCTTTCTATAGTTGATTCATGCCCTTTTCCCAAAAATAAAATAATATCATTTTTTTTACTAATTGAAATAGCTTTTTCTATGGCTTTTGTTCTGTTATTTATTTTATAAGGAACAAGGTTCTTATTTATTGATTTTATACCACTTTCGATATCCTTCATAATTTTATTATTATCTTCAAATCTTGGGTCCTCTTCACTTAAGATAATAATATCAGAATATTGAGCTGCAACTTTACCCATTTCATGTCTTTTTGCTATATCTCTTTCTCCACCACATCCAAATAAAACAATAATTCTTTTATTAAGTTTTTTTAAATCGGATAATACTTTTATTAAGGCATCACTTGTATGAGCAAAATCAATAATTAAAGTTCTACCAATTTTATTTTCAATAATATTAAATCTACCAATTATTTGATCAATTTTGTTGAATAATGTAAATATATCTTGAATTTGAATATTTGTTATTTTGTTCACACAAAGGCTTGCCATAACAAGATTAGAAATAAATATGGGTAAATAAATTGAAGTAAGATATTCCTTATTTATATATTTAATAATTATTGGTTTCAATTTGTTATTTGTAATTATTTTATAATCTATTTCATTTTCTACAATATAATATTTCTTATTTCTTTCTTTTGCTCTTAAAACACATTTTTCAAGTTGATTGTTATTTTTAGTAGTTATAAAAATCCCATTATCTTTTAATAAATCAATTATTGAAAGTTTAGTTTGCAAATAATTTTCTTCACTTTTATGAAAATCAAGGTGTTCATGCGTTATTGTTGAAATAACAGCGATATCAATATTTATATTAGCTAGTCTATTGAAAAAGGGGGAGAGTGCATGAGAAGTTGCTTCTAATACTAAATACTCTTTATTGTTGTCTTTGCATTCTCTCATAAGTTTAAATAAAATATTTGAATCTGGAGTGCTTTGCCTATACGGCGATGGAATTAATTTATTATTAGTATCAAGATATGTTGTGTTTATTAATCCAACTTTATATTCTAACAATTTTAATAGAGAATAAATATAAAAAGAAGTTGATGTTTTTCCATCAGTGCCTGTTACAGCGATTATTTTTAATTGTTTGTCTGGATAGTTGTATAATCTTCTAGATAAAATAGCTAAGGCTTGTCTAGGTGCTTTTACTATTAGTATTCCAACGTCTTTATATTCTTTAAAAGGGAGGGTATCTGTAATTATTAAAGAAGCACCATTATTAATAGCTTCTTCAATATAATTATTTCCATCGCTTTTAAAACCTTTTATTGCAACAAATATAGATTTTTCAACCACCTCTTTTGAGTTGAACGTAATTGATGAAACTTCAATATCTGTAGGATATTGATAATAGTAACTACCAATTAAATATTTATCTAAATTAAAGCTGTCCATATATATAGAATATCATATTTAAAAGATAATCTGCAATATTTAAAAAGATATTGTATAATTATCTTGTTTAAATTATTTTAATACATATATTGATTTAAAAATGTTAATTATTTTTTATTTAGGAAGCTTATGAAAGAATATACTTATAAAACTAAAGGGACTTGTTCAAAAGAAATATATTTATTAATTGATGATAATGATATTATAAAGAAAATACACTTTCAAAGAGGCTGTGATGGGAATTTAAAAGGTATAAGTTCTCTTTGCATAGATAGAAAAGTAGATGAAGTTATTTCAAAATTAGAGGGAATTACTTGTGATAATAAAAGTACTAGTTGTCCAGATCAATTAGCAAAGGCATTAAAGGCTATGAAATGAAAAAAATAATCTTAAGTTTGTTATTATTTTTAAGTTTGTCTTCATTATATTCAACACAAGTTAATGTAGTATCTCAAAATACTTTAGGTTTAGGTGGTGCTAATTTAGCTGACTTAAGTGGTGTTAGTAATCCTGCTAATTTAGGGAAAAGAGGTGAAAATGATCCATCTTTAATAACATATTTTTCTTTAAATGAAAGATTATATCCAAGTAATTTTTCAACTCCTTTAGGCTTTTTCCAATATCCTAATATGAATATGGGTGTGACTGTGTTTGGTACAAATTTAAGCTTGACAATTGATCTTGAAAATAGCTTAGAAGATAGATCTTATAGTAATAATTTATTAAGTTATACTGGTTATAATCGATTTTTACTCCAATTAGATTGGGGATATGAATTAAATGATATAATTGACTTTGGAATGAGAGTAAAAGGTGGTTCCACAGTTGAGAGAAAGAATTTTGAATTAAGAGAGAATTTCTTTTTTATTCCTGATTACATCGTAAATTCATTTTTCTCTACTTATACACCTGTTTCTGATTCAGATTTTTTTAGCTTGGCATTTGCGCTCAGATTAAATTTATTTAATAATTTATGTATAGCTATAATGAGTGAATCAAATTTAGATTTAACAACAAATTCAAGTACTAATAATATTACTACATATTTAAAAGAGGCTAGTTTTGGTTTGACTTATATAAGTAATATTTATTCACTTGAAAATAAACTAAATCCATTCGTATACAAAGCCTCATTAGATTTAGTTTATATAGGCGATTCTATAAATAGAGAACTTAGATTCGGAAATGAATTAAAAATGCAACTTGCTAATAATAATTCTATTTCATTAAGAGTTGGTTATTTTGAAAAAAAAGATACAATTGCTAAGATATTTGTTTTTGATAAAAATGAAGGTGTTTCAACTTGTGCTTTAGCTTATAACAATTCTTCTTTTGGAATTTCTGGGTTTTTATATCTTCCTTTAGTTTCTTTTTCTGATTTAGATAATGGCTTTACTATAGGAATTAATACTATTTTTCGTTTTTAATTAATGATATATATTTATATTTTCTAATTAGATACATAATACAGTATATTATAACAGAAAAAATAACTATTGATGCTCCAGATGCTATATCAAAATAATATGATATTATTAATCCTACAAGTGAATTGAACAGTCCAATTAATGAGGCAAGTAACATTCTAGAGTTTAATTTTTCACTTATTAATGAAGCAGTTGCGCTTGGGGCACAAAGAAGCGTAATTAACATAATAATTCCAGAAACTCTAATTAGAATTACAACTGAAATAGCAATTAAAATTAATAGGGTATATTCTAAGAAATTAGTATTAAGTCCATTAATTTTTGCCATTTCTTCATCAAATAAATATATTTTCCAGTCTTCAAAAAATATTGTTAATATTAATAAAATTATAAATGTTAATATAGCCATACTAATAATGTCAAAATCACTAACGCTTAAAATGTTTCCAAAAAGATAAGAACTCATATCAGGTGGATATCCATCCATAAAAGATATAAACAAAATACCTAAAGCCATTCCTAATGACCAAAATAGGGCAATAACAACTTCACTATGTTTATAATTTGTTTTTCTTACTTTTCCTATTCCAAGTGCTGCTGCTATTGAAAAAAATAAAGCACCGAAAATAGGGTTGAAATTTAGTAAATAACTTAATCCAACACCTCCGTATGCAGTGTGTGCAATTCCACCGCCCATAAGAATTAATTTTTTTTCAATTATTATTGTTCCAATAATACCGCATACAATACTAGAAAGTAATGAAGCAAAAATTGCGTTTTGTATAAAATGATATGAAAGAATTGAGCTAAACATGATTATTTCCTTAGTGTGTATGTTCTTGTAGTACTCTATGAGGAACCCCATGAGCAAGTAAATCAATTGGGCAACCATACATTTTATCAATTACTTGTTGAGATAGTTCTGGGCTCCCATGATATATTAAATTTTCGCTAATACAAGCAATATTTTTAACTTTTGAAGAAATAGCCATTGTATCATGACTAACCATAATTATTGTTGTACCTTCAGTATTAAGTTTATCTAATAAATCGTAGATAATACTCCTTGATTGTGGATCTACATTAGCTGTTGGTTCATCAAGGAGTAATAATCTAGGGTTTGTAGCTATTGCTCTTGCAATTAATAATCTTTGGAATTCACCACCTGAAAGTTTTTGAATTTGTCTGTTTGCTAGATTTTCAATATTTACAAGTTTTAAAGCTTCTTTTGCTTCAATAATATCTTGTTTTGAAAATTTATAAAAAGGGTTTAATCCTTTTTTTAATTTTGAGCCTAATACTACCTCAATTACACTAATTGGATAAGTTCTGTCTACTTTTGAAATTTGTGGTACATAGCTTATTAAAGATTTTACCTGATTAAATGGTTTTCCAAAAAAAAGTATTTTATTACATCTGTGATCGATTAAATTTAAAATAGCTTTTAATAGAGTAGTTTTGCCTCCTCCATTTGGACCAATTATTCCAAGATAGTCACCTTCTTTTATAGTCATGGTAATATTTTTTAAAGCATAATTATCATCATATTTTACAGATAAATTATCAACTTCAAGTGCAGTATTCATAATATTAATTTTCCTTAAGAGTATTTGCCATTATTTGTAAATTTGATAAATAATTTGGACTTAAAGGATCTAGTAAAATAGCTTTACCACCTAGTTCCTTGCTAAAAGCTACACTTTGTTCTGCTGCAATTTCAGCCTGATAGTATATATTTTTAATTCCTTTTTCTTTTGCAGTTTCTATAATGTTAATTAATGATTTTGGAGTAGGGGTTTTTCCCTCTTCTTCAATTGAGAGCATGTTTAAATTGAAATCTGAAGCAAAATAATTAAAAGCGGGGTGATATACTAAAAAGCTTTTGTTTTGATAGTTTTTTAAACTTTCATTTATTTTATCTATTGAATCTTGTATCTCAGCTTTATATTCTTGTGCATTTTTTTTATAAAAATCTTTGTTATCAGGATCTAAAGTCGATAATTGTTCACTTATAATATCGATAATTACAATAACTCTTTTTGGGCTAAGCCAAATATGAGGGTCTCTTGAATCTCCAATATATAAAGAAGGATAAGTTTTTGCAACTTCATCCGCTAAGTAAACAACTTTAGTTTTCTTATTCACCATTGGTAAAATAGAAAATTCCTCACTTGGAACTCCTATTGATAAATATAGTGCAGCCTTTTCAAATTCAATTCTTTGTTTTGGCGTTGGTTCATAATTTTCAGGAGAAGAACCTTTTGGAATTAATGTTACAATATCAACTTTATCCTTTGCAACTTTTTCAACAAATGTAGCTTGAGGTATTATCGATACAGCAATAATCGGCTTTTCATTGATTTCTTTTTTACCTTGAGCGAATATTGGAGATATTGCTATAAGAGTAACTAGTAATAATATAATTTTTTTCATAATCCTATCCTTATAATTTTTTTTGAATTTGCAACTAATTTGCAAATTAAAGATAATAGAAAAAAAAGAAGCTGTCAATTGCTATAAATAAAAAAAAGAAAAATTTAAAAATGCTAATTACACTTATTACAATTTTTTCTGCATTTATCGCAAAGTCCAAATAATATTGAATTGCCACAAGTCAAGTCAAAATTATGGTCATTTTTTACATGTTGGACAAAACTTTGCATAAAATCACAATCCAAATGAATCACTTTACCACATTTAGTACATTGAAGATGTAAATGATCTTCATAAGTAAACCCATGACTTTTTAATTGATAAAAGGTTTTATTCCCATCTGCGGAAGGGAATTTTAATACAATATCTTCTTTTGCCATTTTTTCTAAATTTCTATAAATGGTTGTAATGTTTATTTTAATATCTTTTTGTCTCAAATAATCAAAAATATTATCAGCACTAAGTGTTGTATTAATATTGTTATTTAATATTTCAATTATATATTCTCTGTTTTTTGTTTTATATCCGCCTGATCTCAATACTTTAACCTCATCAATATTTATAAATAAATTATACAGTCAAATATAAACAAATCAATACTAAAAATTAATATAGATCAATTTAGAGAATATTTATTTTGTTTTTTTATTATTTTATAAAAAAATATGTTTTATAGCTTAAAAAATGTCTTTCTACTGATTAAGTTCAATAAATGTGTCTTGACAAGGATAGCTCTCAAATACTATCATCTTCAATAGTTATTGATTATTCAAGGAGTTAATTATGTCCAAAGCACATAGAGGAACAGGCATACGTCAAGAATACAACAGTGGTAAAGGTACATGTCCAATTTGTAAGAGAACTCAAATTAAAGTATTATATGATACCACAATTGACGAAAAGAAAGTAAAGATTTGTAAAACTTGTAATGCACATTTAAAAAATACAAAATAATTCTTTATTTTTTAAAGAGAGAGACTGTCAAACGGCAGTCTTTTTCTGTTTATAGGAAAAGAAGTGAGTAATATTTTATTAGTAGGGATTAAAGGAACAGGGATGGCCTCTCTAGCTTTAATACTAAAAAATCAAGGCAATTTAGTTTTTGGAATTGATAGCAGTCAATATTTTCAACCTCAAGAAAAATTAATTGAATCGAACATATTAATTATTGAGGATTTTTCTATTTCAAATATTGATTATGAAATTAATAAAGTAATTTATTCGACTGCATATGAAAAACATCAATTGGTCAATGAGTTGAAAAAAACATATGAAACGTATTCCTATATTGAGTATCTATCTTTATTAACTAAAACAACAAAAGCCTATGGAATTAGCGGAACTCATGGTAAAACTACAACAGCTGCTGCTACTACTTATTCACTAAGTTATAATGAAAGAAAAGCCTTCCCATTTTTTTCTATATATGGATCCTCTTTGATTGGAAAAGAATCATTTACTTATCAAGGAGAAAAAGCTTTTGTTCTTGAAGCTTGTGAATATCAAAATCATTTTTTACAATATAGTTTAAATGGCGCTGTTATTACTTCAATCGATTTTGATCATCCTGATTTTTTTAAAGACATTAATAGTGTTAAAAAAAGTTTTTATGATTTTGCTAAACAATTAAAACCTAATTCTTTTTTAATTCTTAATATTGATGATTCAAATATAAAAAATCTCAAAAATGAAATTGAAATTGTTAGAAATGATATTAATATTATAACATATGGCTTTTATGATAATTCTAATTTTAGAATTCAATATGATAATTATATAAAAAAATATCATATTAATTTACTAAATCAAGATTATTTTGATTTTAATTATATCGATAGAGCTATTGTAAGTGATTTATTAGCTGCTGCTATATTATCAACTTGTATTATATTAGATGCTGATGATATTAAGTTATATTTATCCAATGATGATATTATTTGTGAAGAGGTTTTTACTACTTTATTTAGAATTTCTTTAAAGTCCCTTGAAACTTTTCCTGGTGTTAAAGGACGATTGGATGTAAAAGCAACTGAAGATAATATTGTATATATTGATGATTATGCACATCATCCAACTGAGATTTATTCATTAATTAATGAAATTAGGAATAGATACCCCAATAAAAAATTATTTGCAATATTTAGTGCTCATACAGCAAGCAGAACAAAAGCTTTATACAAAGAATTTTTAAATGTATTATTACTTTTTGACAAACTAATAATTACAAAAACCTTTTCAAGTGCTAGAATGGATAATGATGTAGATAATTTGTCAAAAAAACTTGTTGTTGATTTAAATAAAAAACTATTAAAAAGTTTTAAAGTTAGATTAAATAGTGCAATATATGTTGAAGTTGAAAGTGAGATATCTTCAATTTGTGCTTCTATGATAGAAGACGGTGATGTTGTAATTACTCTCGGTGCTTCAAATAATGATGAATTGTATAAAGAAATAATTTGTGAAAGAAATAAAATAAAAAGGTGATATATAGATATGAAAAGTATGACAGGCTATGGCTGTGCAGAAACATTAAATAATGAAATGCAAATGCAAGTAGAAATAAAAAGTGTAAATAATCGATATTTAGATATTGTTCATAATATTCCATACTACTTATCTGCTTATGAAATTGATATTGATAATAAGATCAAAGAAGTGGCAAGTAGAGGGCGTGTTGAAATTTCAGTTAGAATCAGAATTTTAAAAAATGATGTTAAAGTTGTTGTGGATCAAGAAGTAATAAACCAATACTTTAAAGCATTTAAAAGTATAAGTGAGTATACAAATAGTGATATAAAACCACAAATAAGTGACTTTTTATCAGTTGAAGGAGCCTTAACTAGTATAAAGGATACTGATACCAAGAAATTTGAAAAACCATTATTTACATTATTAGATTTGGCTCTTGTACAATTTATAGAAAGTAAATTAAGGGAAGGTTTATCAACTTATAATGATTTAAAAGAATCTAAGAAGAAGATTTCTCAAAGTTTAGAGATAATTAAAAAAATAGCAGATGAAATAGAACAGAATATTAAAGATTCTTTAATTATTAAAGTTAATGATATGCTTGGAGATCAAAATTATGATGAAAATCGCATTCTTCAAGAAGTTGCTTTAATGCTTGTTAAACTTACTATAAATGAAGAAATTCAACGACTTTCTGTTCATCTAGATGAATTTGATAGATTATTAGAAGAAGATATTCCAATTGGAAAAAGAATTGATTTTTTATGTCAGGAAATAAATAGAGAAATTAATACAATAGGTTCAAAAAGTCAAATTGCTGAATTGAATTTAGAAGTAGTTAGAATGAAAGATAGTTTAGAAAATATTAGAGAACAAGTTAGAAATATTGAATAAAGAGAGAGAATTGAATGAGAATAGCAATTAGTGGAAAAAGTGGATGTGGAAATACCACAGTATCTACATTAGTAGCACAACAATTAAATTATAAATTAATAAATTTTACTTTTCGAAATTTAGCAAAAGAAAAAGATATTGAATTTTGGCAATTTTGTAAAATGGCTGAAACAGATGATTCAATTGATAGAGAATTAGACGAGAGACAAGTAAAAATGGCTCTATCTGAAGGTAATTGTGTATTAGGTTCTCGTTTAGCGATTTGGATGCTTAAGAATGCAGATTTAAAAGTTTACCTTTTTGCAAGTGCTGATGAAAGAGCTTCCAGAGTTTTTAAAAGAGAAGGTGGAGACTATGATAAGCGTTTAGAAGAAACTCAAATGAGAGACAAAAATGATACTAATCGCTATAAGAGAATTTATTCAATTGATAATGATGATTTTTCTTTCGCAGATTTAGTCATAAATACTGATGATAAACAGCCTGAAGAAGTTGCTAAAATAATTGTTGATAAAGCTTTAAGCCTGTTAAGTGCTTAATTGTTGATAGATTATTAATTTTATTTATTAAGGACTATACATTTTAATTGTTTTTCTTTACAATAATAAAGTTGCAAATAGAATAATAATATTATTATATTTAAATATATAAGAAAGGAGCCATAACGGTGAATAAAGTCCCATTAGACGCATTAATCGATTTTAAAGAAAATATTTATGAAATTACTTGTGTTGCTATTAGAGAAGCAGATATCTTAAGTAATCCAGGTTGTGGTGGCAGAGAAATCGAAGAAAATAATGGTAAAATTGTTAGTGAAGTTCTTTATAGAGCTCTAAATGGTGAAATCAAATATTCAAAGCCTGACGAATAAGACTAGTAATCCCTTTAAGAAAATAGTTTTCTTATTTGGACCTACAAGTGTAGGCAAGACGAATCTATTATCTAAGCTTGATAATGATAAATATTCAGTAATTAATGCCGATTCAATACAAGTCTATAAAGGGCTTGATATAGGATCGGCTAAAGTCGGTAAAGATGTTACTGAAAAAATTCATCATTATTTAATCGATATTTTGGATCCTCGTGAACAATTTACTGTTGCTAAATTTATTGAAGAAGCTGATAAAGCTGTAATTAAAATTCATCAAGACAATAAGATCCCAGTTATTAGTGGTGGTACAGCTTTTTATTTTAAACATTTTCTATATGGTTTATCTGATGCTCCTGCATCTTCTGCTGAAATAAGAGAAAAAGTCGAAGCTTTAATTAATGAAAAATCACTTTCATGGGCTTATTCATTATTAAAAGAGGTTGACTTAGTATCATATAATAGGATTAATGAAAATGATAAATACAGAATTTCTAGAGCTTTAGAAGTCTATTTTGATTGTGGAAAACCTTTATCATCTTTTGATTTGCCATCTAATTATAGAAATGGAATTGAACCATTAATTATTGGACTATTTCGTGAAAAAGAAGAAATGGAAAAAAGATTGAAATTAAGATATTCTATAATGGTTGAAAGGGGCTTAATTCAAGAAATTAGAGAACTTATTAACTCTGGTGCAAATGAACAGTGGCCAGGAATGCAAGGAATAGGATATAAAGAGTTTTTTATTGCTATGAAAAGCGGTGAATTAACAAATACTCAAATTGGAGATTTAATAATAAAAAATTCAAAGCAATATGCAAAAAGACAATATACATTTTTTAAATCGTTTGATGATGTAAATTGGATTCATGCTTCAAAAGAAGAAGAAATAAAAAGTATTATTGATAATTATTCATTAAAGTAATAAGTTGTTATACTTAATTCTTAGTTATATATTTGTTATTAATGTTAAAATTATATATAGTATATAATTAAAATATATATTTGTAAAAAGTTAAAAAAAATTAACTTTTTTATTTGTAATCTATTGACATAAGTTACAATAAATATTATATTAAAAATGTAATTAGGAAAGATGTTAATAATAATCCCCCATAATACAAAATCCTAAAAACAAAATATATATATAAACCTCCTTTTAAATTTCCACCTAGACACTCCTCTAGGTGGTTTTTTTATTTAAAGTTAATAAAAAATATTGAAAGTATGGTGAATGAGTTTTAAAAATTATAAGAAAGTTTTATTTAAGTATTTATTTTCTACTACAATTTCAGTTTTTCTTTTATCTGTTGTTTTATCATATGATATATCATTAGAATTATATACAGGAACTATAAGAGTATCTAAATACTTCATTTCAACTGGTTTAATGTCAGTTATTTCATACCAACCTTTATCATTATATTCAAAACTAAATACTTGTTTTTGTTCGAATCTATAACATCTAAAACCTTCTGTAGTACTATCATTAGAAGCTTCTTCACTTTCATTTTGATCTAAAGAATATGGAGAGTAGAAAATAGAGGTTGCTAAATATTGGTCTTGGTTTATTTGTGATATCTGAACATCATTAACACCATAAATTATTTTTTTATCTTCTATAGGCGGCATACCTTCGCTAACCCAATTATCAGGATTAATTATTGAATTAACTCTTTCATACGCTAATCTCGTTTGTCTTGTTACAAAGAGAGTAGTAATTTCATTAGAAATAGGAGATTTTACACCTCTTTTTAAACTTGCTTCTAGAGCTTGAACATCTAAATCATTTTGAGCAATATAATATGCATTAATTACACCATTTTGATCAAGTCCAGCAGTATAAGGAGGTTGTAGTGCTTCATGAATTCTTGAACCTACAAATGAAATAACAAAGATAGCAATAACAGAACTAATTATTATTACTGCTCCACGTTTTCTCCAAAATATTATTTGTTTTTCTTTTTTTAATAACTTAGTAATATAGGATTCAGTGACATTGTTTTTTAATAAATCTTCAATTTTTGTATTTGATGTTTTTCTATTTTCTAAATCCCATTGAAAGTTTTCAAATCTTTCAATAAACCATTTTAAGGCTACTTGTGGTTCGAAATTAGAAGAAATATCTCTCATTTTATTTAATTTTAAATGTAATATCGTATTTATTTTATTTATAAAATCAGAATCCAAGGTAATGTTTTGAGATTTTATTAATAAATTTAAATCAATAGCATTATATCCATTTGTCCTAATAGTTTTATATTCATATGGTTTAATTGATGTAATAGAATAATAAAAAAGTTGTGCCATTTGATCAATTAAAGAAAAAGAGGGGAGAATATTTGCATGAATAAAACTTGTAGAATTTTTATATCTAACTTCTTCAGTTGATGTGGAGGAGAAAATATCGCTTAGTGTTCTTGGAAGTAATAAAACACCATCATCTTTTGTAAAATATATTCTCCAAGCACTTATAATACCATTCTGTAAATCTAAAAAAGATGAATCACACAAGGATAAGGCTTTAGCCAAATTTAATATTAATTTAGGAGCTTTATTTCTCAAAATTGAAGATAATAATGATAATGGGAACAATTCAAGTTCCTCAAAATATAAACATTTTTTATTATCATAATTAATAAAACCTGTCCAAAACCAAGGTTCTAGTTTATCACCATGATATAAATATCCAGGCTTTTTTTCTCCTTGAAGTAAAAAAGACGGTAATTCACATTCTTTTGAATTAAATGCAATTGCACTATATTTTTTATCTTCAATTTCAATTGTAATTATATTATCTTCGTTAAACATTATATTTCCTTTATAGTTGCACAGATGTGATAAACACATTTATCTCTTGTTTCTAATAATGAAATTTTGGAAGCTACTTTCCCTTCAATTTCAACTAGATTAATATTATAAGGTTTATCTTTATATAATTTTGTTTTTGCAATGGAATCAATTATACCACAAGCACAACAATCAATTATGTTTTTTTTCTGTAGTTGAAGCAGTTTTGGACTGTTTTGTAATTCTTTAATTAAGTTATTAGCTTTCATATAAGAGATTGTATTATTCTGATAAGAGGAAGCATTAGCACTGATAAATATTAATGTTTTATCATCAATTATTTTATTTAAAATTGTTGAAAAATTTTTGCTTTGTATTGAATTTTCAATCACTGAACAGATTGGTATTACTTTTTTATTTAAAAAATAATGTTGAATTAATATATATAATTGTTCAAATGATGATTCTTCTTCAAAATAAGTATCATTAATCATTTCATCGTGGAAAATATCTTTAATACTTTCTTTATCAAAATCTAGAGTACCTAAAGGTGTATTTATTGCATCATAACTCGTAGTAAATAAATTTATTGAAGAATTTTCATTTATCAATTTTAAATGACTAGGGGCAAGTATCAATATTTTATCAAAATCATCTTTAATTGAAGTAAAAGTATTTACTAATAAGGGTAAAATAAATTGATATGAAGCATGTGGAACAATAAATACTTTTGAATCAGTTTTATCTTTTGATTTATATTCATTTTCACATTCTTCAATCATTTCTATTATCCTATCTTTTGATGAAGGATAAAAAATATCATGGTGTGTTGTATTATCTATTTTTTTTTGTTTTCTCATTTAAAATACTCCAACTTTTTCAATTCTATATAGAATCATTTGCTTTTAATAGTCTATTTAGACGAATCTTATCTACTTTTATATTAAGGTTTTTCTCTTGAGTTGGTAATACAAGACCTAATGGTCCATTTTTAGCTCTTCTTAAGTATTTAACTTGAGTATAATATAAATCAGCAGAAGCATGTCCTTTTGCTTTTGAGAAGAATACTGCCAAATTAGCAGCATCTAATAAAACATCTAATGGAACACTTTTATTTCTTATATATTTAATAAAAACATACCCACCACTATAATCTCTTGTATGAAGCCAATAATCATTACCTTTTACTTTTTTTCTAAGAAGTTGGTCATTTTCTTTTGCATTTCTTCCAACTAAAATTTTAAAGGCACCACTTTCAAAAGACAACCCAATTTCATCTTTATCTTTTTTTAGAATATTATTATCAAGTTCTAAAGCTTTTTTTAATCTTTTAATATCCTTTTGTTCATTGTCAGATAATTTTAAAAGGTTAAAATAGAACTCTTTTACTTGTTCATATTCATCTTTAGCTATTTTATATTGTTCTACAGCATTTTTGTAAGAACCTTTTGCTTTGTGATATTTATCATAGTAAGCATTTAAGTTCTCTTCTCTACTTAATTTTTGATCTAGTTTTAAAGTTATATCTTCACCAGTTTCCCAAGATTTTAAAGTAATTGAAGCAGAATTAGGTTTGACCATATATAAATAAGATGAAAGTAAATCAGCTTCCATTTTAATTGATTCAAAATTTTTTGATTTTTCAACACTCTTTAATAGAGAAGTTACAGTTCCTTCAAGTTTTTTTAACTTTGTATCCCTTAGCGCTTTAACTTTATTAAGTAATTGTTCAAGTGTAAAATCAGTACTTATTTGGGCATATTCTTTTTCAATTTGTTCATTAAACGAAATTGATAAATCCCTTTTTCTTATTTCAAATTTATGATTATCTTCTTTTTCTTCAATATCAGATAATTTTTGATTAGAAACTTCATTTATTTTAGGTCTTCTATATAATAAATCAAGTATTTTGTTGTTTTCATCTGTAATAATTATATTGGCTTTTGGGCCACTATACAGTCTAAAATAGATGAAATAGATAATATCAGTTTTTCTAATAGTTAATTTTAATATTCTATCGCCAAAAATACATTTTGCGTTAATAATAATTGATCCTTCAATATTTGCTCTACAGAATTGAACAAATCGTTGAAGTTTTTTTGTTTTTTCTAGTTGTGGAGGGGCAATTGTATTATTTATCTTATGTATTCTAGCATATGGAGTATTTATTTCAGTATATAAAGTCCATTGTTTTGCACTGCTACTGTGCATAATCCAGGAAAGACTATGAAAATCATGTTGAATAACTTTTTGGATTCTTGAATTAACTAAAGGTAACTCACTAACAATTAATTCAAGTTCTTTCCAATTTAAAGACATTTATTTTCTCCTATAAAAAGTCAACAGTAAACCTAATTCTGCTAACTATATTACTAAATTTAATAGCCAATAGGAGTAATTGTTTATGCTCCTATGACTTCAT